>DATACF010000731.1:0-3579 GCA_036259235.1 Longimicrobium sp.
GACGGACGAGGGGTCGCGCGCTTCTCAAAGGACCGACATGCGTCCACTTGCGTCCGCACCGTCCACGATGTACACTTACGCACGGTGCGGGTCGCGGCCCGGCGGAAACCTTCCCCCTGACACGGAGTTTGCGTATCATGCAATCAACAGCGAATTCCCTGCTCATGGAGCCACCGATGTTCCGCACCCACGACATCCACTCGCTCACCGACTTCCAGCGGAACACCCGCGAGCACATCGAGCGGCTGAAGGAGACGGGGCGCCCCTCGGTGCTCACCGTCAACGGCCGGGCCGAGGTCGTGGTGCAGAGCGCGGAGGCGTATCAGGCGCTGCTGGACGCGCTCGAGCGGGCGGAGGCGCTGCTCGACATCCATGAGGGGTTCGAGTCGGTCGCGCGGGGCGAAGGGCGCCCGGCGGCGGAGGTGTTCGAGTCCATCCGGGCGCGCGCGAGGGAAAGGAAGCGCGCCGGCTGAGTGTTCTACGACGTCATCGTGCAGCCCCGCGCGGAACGGCAGATCGAGAGCACGCACCGGTACCTCCTGAAACACGCTCCCGCGGCCGCGGACGCCTGGCTGGAGTCCGTGTGGTCGGCGGTGGACTCGCTGGGCGAGATGCCGGCGCGGTGCCCGCGCGCGCGCGAGAGCCGGCGTGGCCGCGAGGTCCGCCAGCTGATCGTCGGCGACCACCGGATCCTGTTCACGATCCAGCTCCGGCACGTGCGCGTCCTCGCCGTCCGGCACGTGGCGCGCGGCCCGCGATCGTGAGCCGGACCTGGATCGTCCGCCGTCGCGAGGCTCCAGTTACACGTTGTGGCGCGAGCCGGTAGGCCGGCGTCCGGCCCCGGGCGGCGGCACCGGCGTTGCGTCGTCGTCTTCGTTCGCCGTCCCCGTTCAGGCAAGCACCCACGAAGGGCGTTTCCGTGCAGCAGATCTTCAAGCGCCTCTTCAGGCAGAAGTTCGGGAAGAACCCCGCCACCATCCTCCCGCTGGAGGGCGACGGCTCGCAGCGGCAGATGGCGCGGCTGGTGGGCGACGCTCTCGAGACCGCCATCGCCGTGGTGGGCCCCGACCGCGAGGAGAACCGCGCGTTCCTCTCGTACACGCGCGACTTCCGCTCCATCGGCCTCCCCGTCCCCGAGGTGTACGCGGTCGACGAGAAGGCGGGGGTGTACCTCGAGGAGGACCTGGGCGAGACGACGCTCTTCGACGCGCTGGCGGCGGCGCGGCGCGACGACCCCGCGGCCGACTTCCCGGCGGCGATGATCCCCGTGTACGAGCGCGTCGTCGAGCTCCTCCCCCGCTTCCAGGTGGAGGGGGGGAAGGTGGTCGACTACTCGGTGGCGTACCCGCGGGCGGCGTTCGACCGGCAGTCGATCCTCTGGGACCTCAACTACTTCAAGTACCACTTCCTGAAGCTGGCGCACGTCCCCTTCAACGAGGCGCGGCTGGAGAAGGACTTCCGCCGGCTGGCGACCTTCCTCCTGGCGGCCGACACGCGCCACTTCCTCTACCGCGACTTCCAGAGCCGCAACATCATGCTGCGCGACGGGGAGCCGTGGTTCATCGACTACCAGGGGGGGCGGCGCGGGGCGCTCCAGTACGACGTCGCTTCGCTCCTCTACGACCCCAAGGCGGCCATCCCCGAGGCGCTGCGCGAGACGCTCCTGGAGCACTACCTGGAGACGCTGGAGACGCTCCTTCCGCGCGTCGACCGGGCGCGCTTCCGGCAGCACTTCCGCGGCTACGTCCTCGTGCGGATCATGCAGGCGATGGGGGCGTACGGCTACCGCGGCTTCTTCGAGCGGAAGCCCCGCTTCCTCCAGAGCGTCCCGCAGGCCATCCGCAACGTCGAGCGGATCCTGGAGACGGGGTTCGTCCCCGTCGAGGTGCCGGAGCTGCGCGCGGTCTTCGAGCGGATCTGCGCCTCGACGACGCTCCGCCGCTCGCCCGAGAAGACGCTCCCCGGGCTCACGGTGCGCGTCGGCTCGTTCAGCTACAAGGGCGGCTACCCCGACGACACGGCGGGGCACGGGGGCGGGTACGTCTTCGACTGCCGCGCCATCCACAACCCGGGGCGCTACGCCGAGTACACCGACCTCTGCGGGTGCGACGATCCCGTCATCGAGTTCCTGGCGCGGATGCCCGAGGTGGAGGAGTTCTGGGAGCACGTGGAGGGGCTGATCGACGCGCAGGTGGGGGTCTACCTCACCCGTGGCTTCTCCTCGCTCTCGGTCTGGTTCGGGTGCACGGGGGGGCAGCACCGCTCGGTCTACTTCGCCAACCGCCTGGCCGAGCACCTGCGGGCCACCTTCCCCTCGGTGAACGTGGTGGTGACCCACCGCGAGGAGGCGCGCTGGCCCGCCAACCGGCCGGCGCCCGAGGCGGCCGGCGCGGCGGCCGACTGAGGCCGTGGACGCGCTGATCCTGGCGGCGGGGCTGGGGACCCGGCTCCGCCCCCTCACCGACCACACCCCCAAGGCGCTGATCGACGTCGCCGGCGTCCCGGTCCTGGAGCGGGTGGCGCGGCGGCTGATCGCGGCCGGGGCCGACCGGCTGGTCGTCAACACGCACTGGCTGGGGGCGCAGATCGAGGCGTTCCTCGTCGAGCGGGGCGGCTTCGGGGTCGACTGGGTCGTCTCGCCGGAGCCGGGGGACGCGCCGCTGGAGACGGGAGGGGCGCTGGTGGAGGCGGAGCGGCACTTCCGGAAGGACGCGCCCTTCTTCGTCCACAACGCCGACGTCCTCACCGACCTCCCGCTGGGCGCGATGTACGGGGCGCACGTCGCTTCCGGCGCGCTGGCGACGCTGGCGGTGATGGAGCGCGAGACGAGCCGCCACCTCCTCTTCGACGACCGCGGGCTCCTGGGGCGGACGGACGCGACGAAGGGGCTCGACCTGCGGGTCCGCGACGCGGTCGGGGAGGTGCGGAAGGTGGCGTTCGGCGGGGTGCACGTGATCTCGCCGCGGATCTTCGGGCTCCTCACCGAGCGCGGCGCCTTCTCCATCCTCGACCCCTACCTCCGGCTCGCCGGGGCGGGGGAGACGATCCTCCCCTTCCGCGTCGACGGCTCCACCTGGATCGACATCGGGAGCCCCGCCCAGCTCGAGGCCGCCCGCGCCCGCGCCGCGGAGATGGACCGAACTGCTCGATCTCACGCAGGGGGCACAGAGGACACGGAGGGAGCTTCGGTCTGAGCCGCATTCCCTCTGTGTCCCCTGTGCCCTCTGTGTGAGTCATCGACCCGTCCGGCCGAACGGCAAAAGCATGGGCTCACGCAGAGGAGCAGAGTCAGCAGAGGAGCTCTCTGCTGACTCTGCTTCTCTGCGTGAGATTCGCCGTTGGGGGAGCAGAGGATGCTAAAATCTCCGCCTATCGAATACCGGCGGAGGCGCGTTATTCTGTCAGAATCGCACCCCCCGGCCCCGTTCTCCTCCCGCGACTTCCGCGTTCCGACACCCGAATCGCCCCGTCCCTGATGATCGCGATCCTCCGCCGCGCCCCGCTCGCCTGTCTCCTCCTGGCCGTCGCCGCCGCGCTCCTCCCGCCGGGTGCGGACGCGCAGCAGCGTCCTCAGCAGAC
>DATACF010000732.1:0-1653 GCA_036259235.1 Longimicrobium sp.
GGCGGGCCGACCGGGGAAGCGCGGGCGCCGGTGCATCGGGCGCGCCGCCCCCGAGGGGGACGAGGGTCGCATGGAGGGGGTCGGGAGAGGGAGACGGGGTACGCCCGGTGGCGGGAGGCGACCGGGGTGGTGCGGAAGACGGGTGCGGACGTGGAGGAAAGAAACGTCGGGAGCGCCCGCGCTTTCCGGCGGGACAAGACGGGAGACCGAAGGGCGGTTCGTGAGGGGCGCGGAACGCGCTTCGGAAGCCGGGGCGCGCTCCCGCGGGTGGGGAGGCGCTCCGGCGGACTGCGGGACCCGCCTCGCGGCGGGGTATCTTGTCGGCGTGAGGAGTATGGTAAAGGGCCCTCCCGCAGTGCGCAAGTCGGGGATTTCTCCACTATTACAGAGTGGACGAGGATGCGGGGAAAGGGACCGGAAAAGGAGCTCGGGGGACGCGCGGCAGGGGTCAACTTCGGGGGCGGGGAGGGTGGTGCGCGGCGCCGGCATCGTCGGCCCTCACCCCCCGGCCCCCTCTCCCGACCCCTGCCAGAAGGGTGGAAGGGCGAGGGCGCGGGGGGCGGGCGGTGGAGTGGAGGCGGGCTCCGCGCGGGCCCTCACCCGGCTCGCTTAAGGCTCGCCACCCTGTCCCGGAACGGGACCCGTTCCGGGAGAGGGGCACTGGCGGTCGGCGTGGAAGGCAGGCGGCGGCGTGGGGGAGAGCTCGAAAGCCGCGGATCGGGATGAAGTTCTCCCCTCCCCACGCACGCCCACCGCGCGCGGGGGGAGGGGCCGGGGGAGGGGGGCCGCGGAGGCCGAGGCATGCGACGGAAGCCGGTGGAGACGCGATCGAAGTTCGGTGTTTTCGCGAAGTTGCGTGAGGGATGCGGGCCCGGAGGGCGAAGACCCTGGCGGGGGGGAATGCGGAGGGGGTCGCGATCCGAGGAGATGCGGCGGAATGCGCGGAGTCCGCCAGGGGCTTCGCGCCGTTGGAAACGGTAGTATCGTTTCCTACGGCGCCCGCAGCCCGGCCCGGAGCGCAGCGGAGGGACACGCCCAAAGCCGTCGTTGCCGTTCGCCGTTGCCGTTCCTTCTCCAGCGACGAGCCCCGCCGAGACGCGGAAGTGCGCGCGGGGCATACGGCTTGCGCCTTCGCGAACGGCCGAGGACCGACCACAAGAAGCCCGAACGACAACGGAAGACGATGGCCGACCTGCCGCGCGACGTGGTGCTCCGCTCGATCCTGACGTTGCTGGCGGAGGGGTTCGAGGGCCCCGAAGACCCGAAGCACACCTGGTTCGTGAACAACGAGGCCGGGTGCGGCGTCTTCGGCACCCTCGACCGCCTCTCGGCCGCCGAGGCCTCGCGCGAGCCCGGCCCCGGCCGGAGCACCGCCGCCGCCCACGCCGAGCACCTCCGCTTCAGCCTCGACCTCTACACCCGCTTCGTCCGCGGCGAGAAGGTCCGCGTCGACTGGGCGGAGAGCTGGGAGACGCAAACCGTCGACGCCGCCCGGTGGGACACCCTCCGCGCCGGGCTCCGCCGCGAGTACGACGCCTTCGTCCGCGCCGTCGGCGAGCTCGCCGACCCGGTCCCGCCGCTGGTCCTCACCGGCCTGATGGGGTGCGGTGCCCACACCGCCTACCACCTGGGCGCCCTCCGTCAGATCGCGAA
>DATACF010000733.1:0-1799 GCA_036259235.1 Longimicrobium sp.
CGGCGCGCCGGGGATCGCCCTGGCCCGCGCCGCCGCCCTCGGCGTCCACGACGACGCCGAGACCCGCGCCGAGCTCCTCCGCGCGCTCGCCGCCACCCGCTCGCTCCCCGACACCGAGCGCGACCACCTCTGCTGCGGCAACCTCGGCCGCGCCGACGTCCTCCTCCGCGCCGGAGAGGCGCTGGGCGACGCCGCCCTCCGCCGCGAGGCGCGGGCGCTGGGGCGGCGGGCGGTGCGCCGCGCCGAGCGGCGGGGCGGGGAGTTCAGCCACACGCCGCCGGGGTCCGAGGGCTTCCACGTCTCGCTGATGTGGGGCGCGGCGGGGGTCGGGTACGCCCTCCTCCGGCTCGCGCACCCGGAGCTCCTCCCCTCCGTCCTCCTCCTGGAGTGAGGGGGGAGACGGACGGACGACGACGGTCGCAGGAAGGACGAGGACGAAGGACGGAAGACGCCGCGCGGCCCGCCGCGCCCCTGCAGGACGACGCCACACCCGCGAGGAACGCATGCACCACCCCGACCCGGTCCTGACGGCGAGCCTCTACAGCAACCGCGGCCTGGACGACGTCGTCGCGCAGGTCGTCGCCCCCTTCCGCCACGCGCTGGCGGCGGAGGCCCCGGGAGCGTGGGGGCTCTGGATGGTGCGCTACTCCCGCTGCGGCGAGCACCTCAAGCTCCGCCTCCACGGCCCCGCCGGGGCGGAGGAGACCGCCGCGCGCCTCCTGGCCGAGGCCGCGGAGCGTCACTTCGCCTCCCTCCCCGACCCCGAGCCGGGCGCCGCCCGTGTCAGCCGCGCCGACGCCCCGCCGATCGACGAGGACGACCGCCGCGAGGAGGACTATCCCGACCGGACGCTGCGGCTGACCCGCTACCTCCGCAGCTACGTCAACCTGGGGTGGAAGGGGCACCTCGACGACGACCGCTACGTGGGGCTGATGACCGCCGCCTTCGCGGCCGGCGCCGCGCGGATCCTCGACGCCGTCGACGCGGCCGGCGGGCGCTTCCCGGCCTCGGGGCGGCAGACCGTCCTCCTCCGCGCCGTCGTCGACGGGCTGGCCGCCGCCGGGCTCGACGGGGCGGGGAAGGCCGCCTTCCTCGCGTTCCACCGCGACTGGCTGGTCCGCTGGAACGTCGCCGACGAGGAGCGCGAGGCCGCCGCCGCCGCGCAGTTCGACGTCCGCCTGGGGGCGATGGCGCGCACCGTCGAGCAGGTGGGCGCCCTGGCCCGCGCCCGCTGGGAGGCGGGCCCGGCGGACGACGCCTGGAGCGCGGCCGTCGCGGCGCTCGTGGCCTACACCGAGGGCTTCCGGGGCGACCCGGCGTACAACGTCGACCCGTTCACCGACGAGCCGTCGTTCCCCCCGCTCTTCAAGGTCTTCCACTCCCTGGGGAACGCGCTGGGGGTGGGGATGCTCGACGAGGCCTTCACCCACCACCTGGTCCTCCGCGCGGCGGCCCCCGCCCCGGCGCTCTCGGCGGAGGGCGCGGCGTGAGGGACCCCCTCTGTAGCGGGGAGGGCGCCGCGCCGGTGATCGTGCGGGTGGCCGGGCTCCCGCACGACACCCTCGACGCCTTCGCCACGCCGCTCCCCCGGGCCGCGGCGGCGCTGGACGCCTCCGCCCGCGCCCTCGCCGAGGCCCGCGCCGCGCTGGCCGACGCGCTCCACGACGCTGTCCCCTCGGCGGGGCCGGCGCTCCGGCGCGTCCTCCTGGCCGTGCGCCGCGACGCCCACAACGGGCGCGCCCTCCGCCGCCACCTGGCGTCCCCGTTCTGGCCGGCGCTCCGCGCGCTGGCGGGCGGCG
>DATACF010000734.1:0-3833 GCA_036259235.1 Longimicrobium sp.
CCGCGCGGGCCCGCAGCCCCTCCTGCGCGTTCGCCGCCTCCAGCCGCCGCTCGCGCCCGCGGAGGGCGAGCTCGAGACCGAGGACGGAGAGCGCCACCAGGAGCCAGAGCGCCGCCACCAGCGCGAAGCCGCGCCGGTCGCGCGGCGCGCGGACCGTCGATCCGGATCGCGAGGGGAAGAGCCGCAGGAGGGTCATCGCGCCTCCCCGAGGGCGACGGTGAGGGGGACGCGGAAGAGGGGCGGGAGCGTGTCCGTCCCCACCGCCGAGACGCGCATCTCCAGCGCGCGGGGGAGGACGGTCCCCGAGATCCAGCTGGGGAGCCAGACCCGCTCGGCCGAGATCCCCGAGAGGTAGCGCACCTCCAGGTCGGTCGCCTCCGGCATCAGCACCACCCGCTCCGTCTCGGGGCGCCGCCAGTCGCCCAGCTCGGCCACCAGCCCGCGCTCCGGCGTCTTCTCGTCGCGGTCCACGTAGAGGCGCACCGTGGGGAAGGCGCGGGCGCCGATGGGGACGGCGGTGAGGAAGGAGAGCTCGTCGTCGTCGTGCCCCCCGTCGGTGCCGTCCACCCCGCGGAACTCCGGGCCGCCCTGGTACGCCTCCAGCCGCGCCCCCGCCAGCCACGCCGTCAGGGTGCGCCGCACCGCCGCCGCCCGCGCCACCTCGTCGGCCGCCGCGGCCGCGCGCTGGCGGTGGTCGGCCACCGAGGCGAGCGCCGCGTACCCCGCGGCCAGCACCAGCCCGGTGATCGTGAGCCCCACCAGGAGCTCCAGGAGCGTCATCCCGGCGCGGCCGCCCAGGCGCACGGGAGGGCTACTCCCAGCTCCGGACGTCGGCCGCCTCGCCCTCGCCCCCCTCGCGCGCGTCGGAGCCGTACGAGACGAGGTCGTACATCCCCGGGTTCACCTGGCCGGGGGACTTGTAGACGTAGGCGTTCCCCCACGGGTCCAGGGGGACCTTCTTGCGGAGGTAGGGGCCGCGCCAGCTCTGGGCGCCCGAGGGCTGGGTCATCAGCGCCTCCAGCCCCTCGGTGGTCGACGGGTAGCGGCCCACGTCGAGGCGGTAGGCGTCGAGCGCCGCGCCCAGCATCTCGATCTGCGAGCGCGCGGTCGACTCCTTGGCCGTCCCCACGTGGCGGAAGACGTTGGGCGCCACCAGCGTGGCCAGGACGGTGATCACCACGATCACCACCAGGATCTCGATCAGCGTGAAGCCCTGTGCGGCGGGGCGCCGCGGGGTGCGGGATCGCTCCATCGGGGGGTCCTCTTCGGGGTTCCTGCTCAGGGATGTGGTTCCGCGGACAAGCGGGAGGGGCGCATCCGGAGATGGGCCTTCAAGATAGCGAAGCCTCGGGGCCGCGTACACCCGCGAGACGACAGGTTCTGGCGCAACGGCAACGGCGAACTGCGACGGCAACGACGGCGTTGGGCGTGTCCCTCCGCTGCGCTCCGGGCCGGGCTGCGGGCGCCGTAGCAAACGATACCACCGTTTGCGACGGCGCGGAGCCCCTGGCGGATTCCGCGCACACCTCGCCATCGGCCGCGGACCGCCATCCCCTTTGCATTCCCCCCCGCCAGGGTCTCCGCCCTCCGGGCCCGCATCCCTCACGCAACTTCGCGGAAACGGCGAACTTCGATCGCGTTTCGACGGGCTTCGCCGCATGCCTCGGGCGGCCCCACCCCCGGCCCCTCCCCCGCTTCGCGAGGGAGGGGAGAACTTCATCCCGATCCGCGATTTACGTCCTCTCCCCCACCCCACCGCCCGCTCGACGCACCGAGCAAAACGTCCCCTCTCCCGGAACGGGACCCGGAACGGGAGAGGGTGGCGAGCCTAAGCGAGCCGGGTGAGGGCCGCGGGGCGGGCGCCGCGCACCACCGCCCCTCGCCCCCACCAGCCCCAACGCACTCACGCACTCACGCACTCACGCACTCACGCACTCACGCACTTCGCTTACGGCCCCCCCAGCGACGGCCGGTACAGCCGCGTCCCCACCCGCACCGCCCCCTCCGGCCCCGCCACCCGCACCTCCACGCCGTAGAGGTCGGTCTCCCCCGGCACCACGTCGGCGTCCGCCTCCCAGCGGTAGGCGTCGAACGGGGGCGCGAAGGTCCCCTTCTCCACCGAGTCGGGGAGGAGGCGGAGCTCGTCGGGGTTGAGGAGGCGCATCGTCTCCAGCCGCGCCTCGGCCAGCGCGGTCGACACCAGCGCCTCGCGGGCGCGCCGCGCCGAGCGCAGCTCCCCCGCCAGCGCCGCCAGCGTCGCCACCGCCGCCAGCCCCACCACGGTCATGGCGAAGACCGCCTCCAGGAGGGTGAAGCCCCCCTTACCGAGCTTCGACACGGATCTCCCCCGTCCAGCGGTCCACCTCCACCACCGCCACCCGGCTCCCCTTCAGCGTCAGCGGCACCCCCCATCCGCCCCCCTCGGGGTCGAAGCGGAACTCCGCCCTCGGCACCGGCGCGCTCGCCGTCACCCCCGCCGGAAGCGCCAGCGTCCCCGCCGCCACCGAGTCGGGCGAGGCGCCCTCCCCCGCCGCGCGGACGTCGTAGCGCCCCGTCCCGGGATCGAGCGAGAGCGTCACCTCCGCCCCCCGCCGCGCCGCCTCGCGCCGCGCCGAGCCCAGCAGCTTCACCGTCTCGCGGACCGCCGCGCTCACGTCGTCGTCGTCGCCGGGGGCCAGGATGGCCGGCGCCACCGCCCCCGCCGCGATGGCGAGGATGACGAGGACCACCAGGACCTCGACCAGGGTGAACCCCCGCCGCGTCACTTGAAGGCGTCCGCGTTGACGCCGTAGATGGCCTGCAGGAGCGAGAGCGCCACGAACGCCACCATCCCCCCGAAGACCACGATCATCGCCGGCTCGGCCAGCGCCACCAGCCGCCGGAGCGCCCGCTCGCTCCCCGCCTCGAAGATCTCCGCCGCCTTGAGCATGAAGTCGGCGAGCCGCCCCGACTCCTCCCCCACCGCCACCAGCTGCGGGAGGAGCGGGGGGAAGATCCGCTCGGCCCCCACCGCGTCGGCCAGCGACACCCCCTCGCGCACCCGCCCGCGGATCCGCCCCGCCGCCTCGGCCGCCAGCGGGTCGTCGAGCGACGCCGCCGTATCGTCGAGCGCCTGGAGCATCGGCGCCCCGCCCGCCACCAGGAGCCCCGTCAGCCGGGCGAAGCGCGCCGCCAGCAGCTCGCGCCGGAGCGCCGCCACCCCCGGGATCGCCAGGAGGAGCCCCGCCCCCGCCCGCCGCCCCGCGTCCGTCCCCCGCGCCCACACGACGAAGGCGACGAGGCCCACGCCCAGCGCCAGCAGGAGCGGCCACCCGGTGCGGAGGAACTGGGAGGCGGCGAGGAGGGCGGCCGTCGACTTCGGGAGCGCCGCCCCGCTCCCCTCCAGGAGCTCCACGAAGCGGGGGAGGACGACGAGGAGGAGGACCATCACCGCCAGCCCGCCCATCCCCAGGAGGATCAGCGGGTAGATGGAGGCCGACACCAGGCGCGACCGCAGCTCGGCCTCGCGCTCCAGGTGCTCGCTGAGGCGCTTGAAGCCCCCCGCCAGGTCGCCGCCGCGGTCGGCGGCGCGCACCATCCCCACGTAGAGGCGCGAGAAGAAGCGGGGGTGCTTCGCCAGCGCCCCCGCCAGCGGGTCGCCCCGCTCCACGTCGGCGACGACGGCGCCCAGGACGCCCCCCAGCTCGCCCGAGGCCACGCGGCCGGAGATGCGGAGCGCCCGCGCCAGCGGGACCCCGGCCTCCAGGAGGGCGGCCAGGGCGCGCGTCGTCTCCAGCACCGCCTGGCGCCGGCTCCCGCCGCGCGCCGAGGGGGCCGCGGCCGCGCCGCGCGCC
>DATACF010000735.1:0-8269 GCA_036259235.1 Longimicrobium sp.
GGCCCCTCCCCCGCCGCGGCGGAGGAGGGGCCGGTCGTCGAAAAGGCGGCGGACGGCGGCGTCAGCCGACGGAGCCGAGGCGGGCTTCGAGGTGGGGGCGGTAGCCGCGGCTCAGGCGGAGCTCGGCGCCGTCCTTCATCACGATCACGTAGTCGCCCGCGAACCAGGGGCGCAGCTCCTTGACGCGCTCCAGGTTGACGATGTGCGAGCGGTGGACGCGGACGAAGCGGCGGGGGTCGAGGCGGGCCTCCAGCGCGCCGATCTTCCACCGCACCAGGTAGGCGTCCTTCCCCACGTGGAGGCGGACGTAGTTCCCCTCGGCCTCCACCCAGTCGATGCGGTCGGCGGGGAGGAGGAGGACGCGGTCGCCCGTCTTCACCAGGAGCCGCTCCAGCCAGGGCGCGGCGTCCGAGACGAGGCGCTCCAGCCCCCTCTGCTCCTCGCGGAGCGCCTCCAGGAGCGCCTGGACGCGGCCGCCGCGCAGGGGATCGCCGCGCTCCGCCACCTCGGCGCGGACGCGGCGGAAGGCCTGGCGGAAGCGCTCCAGCCCGAACGGCTTCACCAGGTAGTCCTGCGCGTGCACCTCGAAGGCGCGGATGGCGTAGTGCTCGTGCGCGGTGACGAACACCACCACCGGCGCCCGCGCGTCGCCCAGGGCCTCCAGCACGCCGAAGCCGTCGAGCCCGGGCATGTCGACGTCGAGGAAGAGGACGTCGACCTCCTCGCGGGCCAGCGCCTCCAGCGCCTCGTGCCCGTCCTCGCACTCCCCCGCCACCTCCACCTCCGTCTCGCCCGAGAGGAAGGTCCGCACCGTCGCCCGGGCGTAGGGATCGTCGTCCACCAGGAGCACGCGCATGGTCAGGCCGCCCGCGTTCCGGCCGCCGCGGGGAGCGCCGGGAGGGTGAAGTGGAAGGCCGCCCCGCCGCCGGGGAGGTTCTCGGCCCAGATCCGTCCGCCGTGCGCCTCCACCAGCCCCCGCGCGATGGAGAGCCCCAGCCCCAGCCCCTCGCGCGTGGCCCGCGGCCCCCGCCAGAAGGGCTCGAAGACGCGCTCCAGGTCGTCGGCCCCCACGCCGGGGCCGGTGTCGAGGACGGAGAAGCGCGCCTCGCCCGCGGCGTACGCCGCGCGGAGGCGGATGCGCCCGCCCCGCGGGGTGTGCTTCAGCGCGTTCCCCAGGAGGTTGGAGAGGACCTGCACCACACGCTCGGGGTCGGCCGAGACGGCGGGGAGGTCGTCGGACACCTCGCAGAGGAGCTCGACCTCCCGGGCGGCGGCGAGGGGGCGGAGCATCTGCGCCGCCTCGGCCGCCAGGGCGCGGGGGCAGACGGGGGCGGGCTCGATGGAGAGGCGCCCCAGCTGGAGGTTGGAGGCGTCGAGGAGGTCGCGGATCATCCGCGTCATCCGCTCTCCCGCGCGGCGGATGATCCCCGCCCACTCGCGCCGGGCCTCGGCGGGCGCGTCGGCGGCCGCGATCAGCATGTCGGCGTGGGCCACCACCGCCCCCAGCGGGTTGCGGAGGTCGTGCGAGACGACGTGGAGGACCTGCTCGCGGGCCCGGAGCGCCCGCTGGACCTCCTGGTAGAGGCGCGCGTTGTCGACGGCGATGGCCACGCGCCGGGCGAGCTCCTCGGCGAGGCGGACGTCGTCGGGGCCGTAGCGGCGCCCGCCGCGCCCGGTGGCCATCCGCAGCACCCCCAGCGTGCGCCCGCGGGCCACCAGGGGGACGGCGACGCCCGAGAGGAGCTCCATCCGGCGGAGGATGCGGAGGTGCTCGGGGTGGGCGGTCATCGAGACGATGGAGGCGTCGCTGATCTCCTCGACGCACCAGGGCTGGCCGCTGCGGAGGACGCGCGCGCTCACCGTGGGCCCGTCCGGGCACTGGGGCCAGCGCATCAGCTCGCGCCCCAGCGCGTCCTTCTCGGGGTCGACGTGGGCGGTGGCGACGCGCTGGAGGGTGCCGTCCTCGGCCACCAGGTCGACGAAGCACCAGTCGGCCAGCGCGGGGACGGCCATCCGCGCCACGCTGGCGAGGGTGTCCTCGACCTGGAGCGCCGAGGCGAGGACGGTCCCCGCCTCGGCGAGGAAGCGCTGGAAGGCCTCCTCGCGCTTCTGGGCGGTGAGGTCGGAGACGAGCCCCACGCACCCGATGATCCGCCCCGCGCCGTCCTGGACGGGGGAGACGCTGAGGAGGATGGGGAAGACCTCGCCGCTCCTCCGCCGCGCCTGGAACTCGCCGGAGTAGCGGCCGCCGCCGGGGATCCCGGAGACGATGGCCGCGGCGCGGTCGCGGAAGGCGGGAGCGGGGCAGACGTCGAGGACGTTCTTCCCCATCACCTCCTCCGCGCTCCACCCGAACATCTCCTCGGCGGCCTGGTTCCAGTAGGTGATGCTCCCGTCGAGGCCGGCGGCGGTCACCGACTCGCGCATCCCCTCGAGGACGGCGACCTGGAAGCGGACGCGGTCCTCGGCGGCCTTCCCCTCGGTGACGTCCTCCAGCACCCCCTCGTAGCCGACGGCGCGCCCGGCTTCGTCGTAGAGGGTGCGGGCGGTCTCGCGGACCCAGAAGAGGGTGCCGTCGGTGCGGCGGTGGAGGTACTCGAAGTCCTTGACCCCGCCGTCGCGCTCCATGAGCGCCTGCCAGCGGAGGCGGTCTTCCGGGTGGGCCCAGAGGGCGTCCATGGGGGCGGCGAGGTACGCCTCGCGCGAGGGGTAGCCGGCGAGGCGCACCAGGGCGGGGTTCGCCTCGACCATCCGCCCGTCGGGGGTGGAGCGGTAGACGCCGACGGGGAGGCGCTCGAAGAGCGCGCGGTAGCCGAGGTCGTCCGCGCCGGGGGGCGGGGCGGCGTGCTCCGGGGGGCGGAGGGGGGCGTCCATGGTCGCCGGAGAGCTCGAGGGGGAGAGGCGCCGGGGCGGGAGACGCGCCCGGCGACATTGTGCTACGCCACAAATGCGCGAGGAGTTTCCTTCGGGGACGAAAAACCGGCGCGCAAAGGTTGGACGCGCGAGCGCCCCCGATGGTTGGGGACGCCTTCGCGGCCCGAGGTCCGCGGCGAGCGCGCCGGAGAGGACGTCGTGGAGAAACGCGAAACCGCCGCCCTCCCGGGGGAGAGCGGCGGTCCGAATCGATGCGTTCCGCGTCCGAAGACGGCGGACCGCGGGTCAGAGGCCGACGGGGAAGAGCACGCCGCCGTCGATCCCGGCGTTGCCGCACGGGTTGCAGGTGTCCCGCCAGCAGGTCTCGTCGCAGCTGTCGACCGGGCCGGTGCCGAGCGCCCCTTCCTTCGCGACGAGCCCCTGCACCGTCCCGCGGGGGCCGGCCGACGCCGCGTCGGTGGCGAAGGTGGAGACTTCCAGCGACTCGAGGGTGAGGCGGATCTTCTTCATGCGTCGGCGCTCCGGACGAAGAGGGGTGGAGGGCGGACGGCGGGGAGCCGCCAGCGCCCGTGCGACACCGAAGCGACTCCCGCCGATCCTTTTGTTTCGCGTCCTCGAATCATAGCCACCGCGTCGCGGGGCGCAAGCGTCTCCGGAAACGCGAAACCGCCGCTCCCGGGAGGAGAGCGGCGGTCGGAGCCGGATCGTCGGTCCGCGTCAGGCGGAGGGCGGATCGTCGTGCGGGGCGCGATCGTCCGCGGCGAAGACGCCGCCGCCGCTCCGCTCCGCATCGGCGCGAGGCGCCTCGCGGGGGGCGAAGAAGCCGTCCTCCTCGCGCGGCGCCGTCCGCTCGTTCACGGGGGACGGCGAGGCGGTGCGGGACGCGTCGAGGAGCCCGCGCTCGCGCAGCGCCTCGCGGACGCGGCGGTCGTGGCGGAGGCCCAGGAGGTACATGGCGCCCATCCCCAGCACGAAGGCGGTGAGGAGGAGGGGGGCGAGGGGGGCGCGCTCCCAGGTGAAGAGCCCCAGGTGGAGGCGCGCCGTCTCGTCCACGTTGAGGTACGCGAACCCCGCCGCCAGGAGGGCCGCGCCCACCGGCGGGAGCCAGCGGGGCCCCCTCACGCCGCCGCCTCCGCGGGGACGAGAAGCTCGCCGGTGAAGGTCGCGCCCGACGTCGCGACGAGCCGCACGTCGACGAACCGGCCGACGAGCGAGGCGGGGCCGTCGAAGTTGACGACCTTGTTCCCGGCGGTGCGCCCCTGCACCCCGCCGCGGCGCCCCTCCTTCTCCACCAGCACCTCCTCCACGCGGCCGACCTCGGCCCCCCAGAGCGCCACCTGGATCTGGCGGTGGAGCTCGATCAGCCGCTCCAGCCGCGCCTGGCCGACGGCCTCGGGGACGAACTGCTCGGCCGGGAGGCGGGTGGCCGGCGTCCCGTCGCGCGGCGAGTAGCGGTAGAGGAACGCGTCGTCGTAGCGGACGGTGCGCATCAGCTCCAGCGTGGCCTCGTACTCCTCGTCCGTCTCGCCGGGGAAGGCGACGATGACGTCGGTGGAGAGGGCGATCCCGGGCATGGCCTCGCGCACCCAGTCGATCTTCTCCAGGTACTCGGCCACCGTGTAGCGGCGGAGCATCCGCTTGAGCGTCCGGTCGTGGCCGCTCTGCACGGGGAGGTGGAGCTGCTTGCAGACCGCGTCCTCCTCGGCCATCACCTCCACCAGCGCGCGGGTGAAGTCGTTGGGGTGCGGCGAGGTGAAGCGCACCCGCCGGATCCCGTCGACCCGCGCCACCTCGCGGAGGAGCCGGGGGAAGTCCCACCCGCCGTGCTCGTAGCTGTTGACCGTCTGCCCCAGGAGCGTCACCTCGGGCACCCCCTCCTCGGCCAGCTGGCGGACCTCGGCGAGGATCGCCTGGGCGTCGCGGTTCTTCTCGTCGCCGCGGACGTAGGGGACGATGCAGTAGGTGCAGCGGTAGTTGCACCCGCGCTGGATCGGCACCCACGCCGACACCCGCGAGGTGCGGCGGGCGGCGACCCCCTCGTAGTTCTCGAACGGGTCGAAGCCGAGGACGGTGAGCCCCTTCGGCCCGCCGCCGATCGTGGGGAGCGCGCGCGACTGCGGCGCCGCGGCCGGGCGGAGGGCGGCCAGCTTCTCGGGGAGCTGGCGGTAGGCGTCGGGGCCCATCACCAGGTCGACGCCGCCGTCCTTGCGGAAGAGCTGCTCGCCCATCCGCTGCGCCATGCACCCGGTGACGCCGATGACGACGCCCGGGCGCTCGCGGCGGATCTGCTGGAGCTGGCCCACGCGCCCGATCACGCGCTGCTCGGCGTGGTCGCGGATGGCGCAGGTGTTCACCAGGATCACGTCCGCGTCGTCGGGCGAATCGGTCGCGACGTACCCCTGCTCCGCCAGGATCCCGTGCATCAGCTCGGAGTCGCTGATGTTCATCTGGCAGCCGTACGTCTCGATGTAGGCTTTCTTCATGGCTCGGTGGCGCGATGGGTCTTCGGGAGGCAAGCCGTCAGGTACACCGGAGGGCCGTTTCCGTTCGCGTCGACGACAGTGCGAAAGTGCGAGAGTACGAAAGTGCGAACGTCCGTGAGTAGAAAGTACGGAAGGCGCGGCGCCGGGTGAAGGCCGCAGTCGGACGAAGGTCGAGACGACAGGCACCGGCGCGCTTCGCGGGCATCCGGTCCGGTGCAGCCGAGAATCCCGGCGCGCTCCGGCAGTATCCGTCCATGCGGTCGAAACCGTGCCTGAAAAGGCACGAAGTCCGCCTTCGCGGACTGCACGCGGGCACAGGCGCGGCGGGCGGGCGACGACGCATGCCGCGAAACGAGCGGACCCCCTCCCGCGGCGCGGAAGAGGGTCCGGGTGCGAGCGGAGGGGCGGCGGTCAGGCGGAGCCGCCGTCCCCGCGCTCCTCCTCCTCCAGGTCCGAGAGGCGGACGCGGAGGTAGTCGTCGAGGTGCTCGTCGGGGACGCCGTAGACCTCGTCGGCGAGGAAGCGGCGGGTCTCGGTCTCGTTGTGGGCCACCCGGCCCAGCATCTCGCCCAGGCGCTCCAGCGAGAGCCCCACGCGGCGCGCCGCCGCCGCCAGCCGCTCGTAGGCCATGCGGCGGGCCTCCTGCTCGTCCGGCGTCTCGCCGGGGTGCCACGGCTCTTTCATCATAGGGGACAGGGGATAGGGGACAGGGGACAGCCTGCGGCATCCCCGCGATTCCGAACGTCTTCCGGACGGGCCGGCGCCATGCCAGTCCCGTGCACCTCCCCGCGCACCGCGATCCTCCCGCTGTACCCTGTCCCCTGTTCCCTGTCCCCTAGCTCCTCGCCCACTCGCCGTAGAGGGGGAACCGGCCGCACAGCTCGCGGACCTCGCCGCGCACCCGGCGGGCCACGTCCTCGTCGTCGGGCCGCTGGATCACGCGGTCGATGAGGGCGGCGATGGTGGCCATCTCGGCGGTCCCTAAGCCGCGGGTGGTGAGGGCGGGGGTGCCGATCCGGACGCCGGAGGTCACGAAGGGCGACTCGGTCTCGCCGGGGACGGTGTTCTTGTTGACCGTGATCCCCGCGCGGTCGAGCGACTTCTCGGCCACCTTCCCGGTGACCCCCTTGCTCCGCAGGTCCACCAGGAGGAGGTGGTTGTCGGTGCCGCCGGAGACCAGGGTGAAGCCGCGCTCCAGGAGCCCCTCGGCCAGCGCGCGGGCGTTGTCGATCACCCGCCCCGAGTAGTCGGCGAACTCCGGGCGCAGCGCCTCGCCGAAGGCCACCGCCTTGGAGGCGATGACGTGCATCAGCGGGCCGCCCTGGATCCCGGGGAAGATCTGCTTGTCAATGGCCTTGGCGTGCTCGGCGCGGGAGAGGATGAGCCCGCCGCGGGGGCCGCGCAGCGTCTTGTGCGTGGTCGACGTCACCACGTCGGCGTGGGGGACGGGGGTGGGGTGGTGCCCCGTCGCCACCAGCCCGGCGATGTGCGCCATGTCGACCACCAGCCGCGCCCCGCTCTCGCGGGCGATCTCGCCGAAGACCTCGAAGTCGATCTGCCGCGGGTAGGCGCTGGCCCCGGCCACGATCACCTTCGGTCTCACGGCCATCGCCTGGTCGCGGAGCTTCCCGTAGTCGATGAGGTGCGTGACGGGGTCGACGCCGTAGGCCTCCACGTTGTAGAGGCGGCCGCTGAAGTTGACCGGCGAGCCGTGGGTGAGGTGGCCGCCCTCGGAGAGGTTCATCCCCAGCAGCGTGTCGCCGGGCTCCAGGAGGGCGAAGTAGACGGCCATGTTGGCCTGCGCCCCGCTGTGCGGCTGGACGTTGGCGTGTTCGGCGCCGAAGAGGCGCAGGAGCCGCTCCTGGGCCAGCTTCTCGACCTCGTCGACGACCTCGCACCCGCCGTAGTAGCGCTTGCCGGGGTACCCCTCGGCGTACTTGTTGGTCAGCACCGAGCCCATCGCCTCGAGGACCGCGCGCGAGACGAAGTTCTCGGAGGCGATCATCTCCAGCTGGTGCTCCTGCCGCTCGGCCTCCTCGACCAGGAGCCGGTGGATGTCGGGGTCCGCGTCCTTCAGCGCGTGCATCGCGTCTCTATCCAGACCGTGGGTTGTCGAACGCCTTCGCCGGGAGCCGCAAAGCTACCCCGGCGCGCGGGCGCTGTCGAGAGCGGACCCGCCGTCCTCTCCGCCGGACACCCCCTGGCCGCTCCCGGAGACGTGGCAGTTCGCGCCCGCGGCGTCCAACTGTGACTGAGCGGCGGCGCGAATCGTCAGGGAGGCGAACGGAATCCGCGCCGTCCACCCCGCTCGGGAAGCGCGCCAAGTCGCTGCGGGTCCGCCTCTTGCGAGGTCCGGGGCCCAAACGCGACAAGGTGCGTGCGGCCGTGGGGGGCGCACGTGATGGAACCCTGCCGGAGGGAAGAGATGACCCGCATTCGCCTGGGACTCGGGGCCGCCATGCTCGCCGCCGCCGTCCTCACCAGCGGCTGCTCCGAGAACCGCCGCCTCGCCGACCTGGACCCGCGCTACGACCGGGGCCGCACCGAGACCGTCCGCACCACCCGCGCGGCGAACGGGAACCGCGACCGCCCCGCCGTCTCGCGCCGCGGCAACGGCAACAAGACCGGGCACGCGCGGGCCGCCCAGGGGGGCCAGGGCAACCAGGGGAACCACAACGGCCAGAAGAAGAAGAACGGCCAGGGGAACGGCAACGGGAATGGCAACGGCAACGGCCGGGGGAACGGGAACGGCCGCGGGAACAACTGACCCCGCCGCTCGGCTGAGAACAGCATAGGCCTCACGCGAAAGACGTGGAGGACGCGGGGAAACCCTCCGTGTCCTCCGCGTCTTCTCGCGTGAGGCCCTTCTCTTTTGATCTCACGCAGAGGAGCAGAGTCAGCAGAGAAACCCC
>DATACF010000736.1:0-3013 GCA_036259235.1 Longimicrobium sp.
GGAGAGCCCCGCGTCGTCGCCCTTGGTCATGGAGACGCGGAAGAGCGGGGCGCCCGGCGCCGCCGCCTCCTTCAGCTTCACCCGGTACTCGCGGTCGTAGAGCGAGCCGTGGCGCATCACCGAGTCGGTCAGCTCCTCCTCCAGCTCGGCCGCCACCGGGTAGAGCGCCCGCGCCGCGTCCGGGCGCAGCGTCACCACCAGCGTCGAGGAGGGGAGCGCCTTGATGTAGCGGTCGGGGATCGCCCGGGTGTTGTCGCGGTCGATCAGGTCGCCCAGCGCCAGCTTGATCTCGGGGACCGCCTCGCGGAGGAGCGTGTCCAGGAGCGGCTCGTCGGCGCCGGCATAGCGGCGTTCGGTCGGGAAGGCGTCGCTCATTCCAGCTTCCGTCTATGGGGTTCGCGGGGCGGTGTCCGCCCCGGCCGGCGCCGCCGCGGGCGCCGGGGAGTCGGTCGAGAGTGCGGGGAGGCGCGTGGTGTCCGCGGCGGCGGCCTGCGCCGCGCGGAGCGAGTCGACCTGCGCCGAGAGCCGCGCCACCTGGTCGGTCAGCCCCCGCTGCCGCTGGAGCGTCATCCACAGCGCCGCCGCCGAGAGGAGGAGCGCCAGGACGGCCAGGACGGCGATCCACGCCCGGCCGCCGGAGCTGCGGTGAGGAGTCACGTCGTCGGGAGGGTTGAAGGGTCCGCGGTGCGCGTCCGGCTCGGCGCGGGCGCGAAAGGGCGCCGCGCCGGGGAGCGTCGGGGCCTCCTGCGTCAGGTCGCCGCCGTCGGCCAGGACGCGCACCGTCACCACCGTGTAGTTGTCGTCGGGGCCGCGCTCCTCCACCTTGCGCGCCACCGCGTCGCAGGCGGCCGCGGCCGAGGCCAGCGCCATCGCCTCGCCCAGCTCGTCCAGCCGCATCGCCTTGGTGACCCCGTCCGACACCAGGAGGTACGTCCACCCGGCGCGCACGGGGATCCACCGCGCGTCGGCCTCGCCCCCGCGGCCGACGGCGCGCTGGAGGCGGTTGGCGCCGGGGGTGTCGGGGATCTCGTCGAGCGCCACCTCCCCCGCCTCCCAGAGGGCGAAGGCCGGGGTGTGGTCGCGCGTCTCCAGCCGCACCATCCCGTCGGGCGAGCGCGAGAGGACGCGGACGTCGCCCACGTTGGCGGCCACCCACCCCAGGTCGCCCGCGCGGTCGGCGGTGAGCGCCATCAGCGCCAGCGCGCACCCCATCCCCTGCCGCTCCTCGGGGCTCTCCCCCGCGGCGCGGGCCACCGCCTCGTCGGCGGCGCGGACGGCGTAGCGGGCGGCGTCGACCGAGCGGATCGGGCCCCCCTGCGCCACCGCCGCCAGGGCGGTGTCGGCGGCCATCCGCCCCGCGCGCTCGCCCCCCATCCAGTCGGCCACGGCCACGATCCCCAGGGAAGGGAAGGTGCCCACGGCGAAGGCGTCCTGGTTCTCGGCCCGGGGGCCCTGCGCGCTGGCCCCGGCCACGTCGAAGAGGAGGCCGTGCATCCGCACCGGCCCCGGTGACTCCGTCGTCATACGATCCGCACCCCCTCGGCCCCCTTCGTCCCCGCCTCCGGCGGCGGCGCCAGCGCCTCGTCGAGCTCGTCCTCGCGCGTCCTCCGGTGGCTCAAGCCCGCGACGATCCCCACCGCGAACGCCGACGCGAGGAGCTTGGCCCCGCCGTGCGCCGCGAACGCCGCCGCCACCCCGGTCAGCGGGATCACCCGCACCCCGCCCAGCGCCGCCAGCCAGAAGGGGATCCCGATCAGCATCGCCAGCCCCGTGATCAGCGTCCGCTCGAACGCCCCCCGCTCGCGCACCGCCGCCGAGAAGAGGACCACGAGGAAGTAGGTGTACAGCAGCACCATCGACACCGCCCCCGCCCACCCCCACTGCGCCGCGAAGAGGGTGATGTACCCGTCGTCGGCCGAGTTGGGCGCCGTCTCGCCGTGCCCCCGCCCCGCCCCCTCGCCCAGGAGGCCCCCGGTGAGGAGGTTGGCGTCGAAGAGCTTGATCTGGTGCAGCTTGTCGGCCCACCGCTGCTGCTCGGCGGGCTCCATCTGCTTCAGGTCCTTGTACGGGTCGTACGCCAGCTCGAAGCGGGTGATGGAGCGGTCGTCGACGTTGAAGACGGCCGTCGAGAGCCCCAGCCACACCACCAGCATCAGCGCCGCCCACCACCCCCGCCGCGTCCCCACCAGGAGCATCGCCGCCATGCTGGTGGCCAGCACGATGGTGAGCCCCAGCTCGTGGATGAGGAGGAAGGGGACGATGGGGAGGGCCCCGAAGAGGACCAGCCCCAGCACCCGCCGCGGGGCGATCACCTCCCCCGGCCGCGCCAGGTTGTACGCGTCGTCGGCGAGGACCGCCGCCCAGACGACGAGGAAGATCGGGAGCAGCATCTCCCACGGCGTCGTCCCCGCCACCTTCCCCGTCACCCGCGCCTCCGGGAGCATGGCCAGCCCGAAGAAGACGAGCATCGACGGCCCGAAGATCCAGAGCTTCCGGTCCCTCACCCACCGCAGGAGCGTCCGCTGCCGGGCGACGAAGAAGCCGGCCAGGAGCGTCAGCGGCGCCAGGAAGACGGGGAAGTAGGTCAGCGTCCGCGCCAGGAAGCCGCGCGTGCGCGTCTCGGCCGCCACCGCCCGCGCGAACGGGTCGGGGAGCGGCGGGGGCGGCCCCTGGAAGACCGCCGCCTTCCGCTCCTCCGTGTACGCCCGCTCGATGGAGGAGAGGCGCGAGCGGGTGGCCTTCGCCTCGTTGGCCGCCGCCCGCCCCGCGCCCCGCGCCTGGTACGCCGGGTCGGTGAAGGTCTGGAAGACCGCCGGGCGCCCCAGGCAGAAGATCAGCACCGGGAGGACGACGATCGGCCACGCGCCGCGGTACCCCAGCCGCCCCAGGGCGAAGAGGACGAGGAGCCACCCCAGGAGCGCCGCCCCGTCGCGCATCACCGTGTTCCCCGCCCCCGGCGAGGTGCCGTGGATCGGCCAGACGCCGATGACGATGGAGGCGTGGGGGGGGGGGG
>DATACF010000737.1:0-4962 GCA_036259235.1 Longimicrobium sp.
CCAACACCGGGCGCCCCTCTCGCTTTCCTGAAAAGCAGTCTCTCACAGGGGACACAGGGGGCACAGAGGGTTTCCTCCGTGTCCCCTGTGTGAGAGACCAAAGCCGTAAAAACCGGTCGCCGTTGCGGGGCTCAGGGCCACTCGCGGAAGCGGAGGAGGGCGCCGGCGAGGAGGAGCCAGAAGAGCCCGTACCCCGCCGCGTACGCCACCGCGTCCCAGGGGAGGGCGCCCGCCACGACGCCCGCGTAGACGTCGTTGAGCGCCAGGTGGGGCGGGAGGACGAACCCCACCAGCGACCGGAGCGCGGGGGTGAGCGGCTGGGCGCCGAGCTCGCGGGTGACGAGGTACCAGAACTCGGTGAGCGCGAATACCCCCAGCGCCGCCAGCCCGTCGCCCACCGGGAGGACGACGGAGAAGAAGGCCACCAGCCCGCCGTAGACGAGCGCGAAGAGGAGCGCCTGCGGCATCACCTCGGCCCCCACCCGCAGCTCGCCCCACGCCGCCAGCTGCCCGGCGACGAGGAACGCCCCCGCCGCCGCCACCGAGAGCGCGTAGGCCAGCGCCCAGCGGAGGGCGTAGTACGCCAGCGGCCGGGTGGGGTGCGAGAAGTGGATCCGGTAGTACCCCCGCCCCCGGTCGGTGGAGACGAAGCCCCAGAGGAGGACGAGCATGGAGAGCCCGGCCAGGTTGGCCAGACTGAACGCCACCCCCTCGGGCGCCAGCTCCGCGGGGAGCTCCGCGGGGAGCGCGGCGGCGGCCTCGTGCTGGTGGAACCCCGGCTCCAGGAGGTAGAAGGCCCACCCCACCAGGAGGAGGACGAGGACCCGCCACCGCATCTGCCAGAGGACGAGCGGGATCATCGCCCCCCCTCCTTCCGCCCGCGCGACGACTTCGCCCCGCGCCGGTACCGCTCCTCCAGCGTCACCCGCTCGGGGGCCAGCGCGCGGACCCGCACGCCCCCCGCGAGGAGGGCGGCCAGCGCCCGGTTGAGCGCGTCGAGGTCCGGCGCCTCGACGCGGTAGACGAGGGGGGCCCCCTCCTCCAGGAGCGCGCCGGGGAAGGCGGCGCGAACCGCCTCGGCGGCGCCGGGGGCGGGCTCCACCTCCAGCCGGTACGCCGGGAAGGCGGCGGCGGGGGCGCGGAGGTCGATCGTCTCGCGCACCCGGCCCCCCTCGAGGACGACGACGCGGTCGGCCACGCGCTCCACCTCGCCCAGGTCGTGCGAGGCCATCAGCACCACCCGCTCGGGGTCGGCGCGGCGCCAGGCGGCCACCACGTCCCGCAGCCGCGCCACCCACTCGGGGTCAAGTCCGGTGGTGGGCTCGTCGAGGACCATCACCTTGCGCTCTCCCAACAGCGCCTGCCCCAGCGCCAGCCGCTGGAGCCCCCCCTTGGAGAGGGTGCCGGCGCGCCGTTCCGCCGCCTCGGCCAGCTCCATCCGCGCCAGCACTTCGTCGACCCGCGCCTCCGCCTCGGGCACCTCGCCGAGGGCGGCGTAGAAGGCGAGCGCCCCCCGCACCGTCCACCGCGGGGGGACGGCCGGGAGCTCGGGGACGTAGGCGACGCCGTGGCGCTCGGCGTAGTCGCGCGGGGGGAGGCCCCCCACGCTCACCCGCCCGGCGGTGGGGCGGATGTAGCCCAGGAGGAGGCGGATCAGGGTGCTCTTCCCCGCCCCGTTGGGACCCACGACGCCCAGCGCGGCGCCGGGGGCGACGTCGAGCGAGACCCCGTCGAGGGCGCGCACGCGGGCCCGCGCGGGGCGGGGCCAGGCGCCGTATTCGCGGGTCACTTCTTCGAGCCGGATCATCCCCGGAGCGTACCGCCCGCGCCCGGTCCGCGCAAGAACGGTACGCTCCATGCTTTGCGAAAGGGGCATGGGCACGAGGACTCGGCATCTCGGACACGCGCGAGAGCGGCGCCCCGGCGGGAACGGCCCCGTGCGGGGGCGGCTGCGCGGGCTCCTGCGGTGGGTGGGAGGGCACGTCCGCGGCTTCTACGCGGCCGTCGGCGTCTTCCTGGTGGCGGGGATCGTGATCGTCCTCGGCGCGGCGCTCGGCTTCGCGGCGCTGGCCGACAGCGTGGTGGAGGGCGAGACGCTGGCGGTCGACCGCGCCATCCTCCTCTGGATGAACCGGCACGCCACCCCCGAGCGGACGGTGATCGCGCTGGAGATCACCGCCCTGGGGGCGGGGGTGGTGGTGTGGATGGTGGTGCTGGTCACCAGCGCCTTCCTCTGGACCAGCCGCCACCGCTACTCGGTCCTCCTCCTCTGGGTGTCGATGATCGGGGCGGGGCTCATCAGCCAGAGCCTGAAGATGGTCTTCGACCGCCCGCGCCCGGACCTCTTCCCCTGGCGGGCGCCGTACGCGCCGAACGCCTCCTTCCCGTCGGGGCACTCGACGACGGCGATGGTGGCGTACGTGACGCTGGCGTACCTGATCGCCCGGCTGGAGCCGTCGCGGGCCATGCGGCGCCTCACCTTCGTGGTGGCCGGGCTGGTGATCGTGGCCATCGGCCTCTCGCGGATGTACCTGGGCGTGCACTGGCCCTCGGACGTCGTCGGCGGCTTCTTCACGGGGCTGGCGTGGGCGGCGTTCTGCGCGCTGGGAATCGAGGCGCTGCGCTACTTCCGCACGCGCAAGCCCGAGATCGTGGAGCAGGAGGAGGGGCTGGAGCGGGGGGCGGACTAGGGGAAGTGCGTGAGTGCGTGAGTGCGGATCGGGGGATTGTCGGGGGGAGGGGGCGGAGGTAGGTTCGCGGGGAACGGCTTGTCTCACGCAGAGGAGCAGAGGGAGCAGAGGGGGTTCTCTGCTGACTCTGCTCCTCTGCGTGAGACCCTGGGGTTTTCTTTTGGGAGACGAGATCGATGGCGGACGAGGCGATCCTCAACCATACGCGGGTGGCGGCGGCGGGGCGGGAGCCGGCGCACTGGCTCCTGGTGCTGCACGGCATCTACGGCGCGGGGCGGAACTGGGGGACCATCGCGCGGCGGCTGGTCGACACGCGGCCGGAGTGGGGGGCGGTGCTGGTCGACCTGCGGATGCACGGGGGGTCGCGCGCGGGGTTCCCCGGGCCGCACACCATGGAGGCGGCGGCGGCGGACGTGGACGCGCTGGTGCGCCACCTCGACCTCCACGCGGCGGCGGTGATGGGGCACTCGTTCGGGGGGAAGGTGGCGCTGATGTACGCGGCCCGCCACGCCACCGAGCTCCGCCAGGCCTGGGTGATGGACTCCACCCCCGCCACCCGCGAGCCCACCGGGAGCGCCTGGCGGATGATCGAGGCCGTCCGCGCCCTCCCCGACGACTTCGCCACCCGCGCGGAGGCGGTGACGGGGCTGATGGCGCTGGGATACGAGGAGGGCGTCGCCCAGTGGATGGCGATCAACCTGGAGCCCGTCGAGGGGCGCTACCGCTGGCGGATCGACTTCGACGCCATGGAGGAGATGCTCCGCGACTTCTTCCGCACCGACCTCTGGCCCGTCGTCGAGCAGCCGCCCGCCGCGGTGGAGATCCACTTCGTGAAGGCGACGCAGTCCGACACCCTCGACGACGAGGCGACGGCGCGCGTCGAGGCGGCCGCGGCGGCGAACGGGCGCGTCCACCTCCACCTCCTGAAGGGCGGGCACTGGATCAACACCGACAATCCGGAAGGGGTGCTGGAGCTGCTGGTGGAGATGCTGCCGTGAAGAGAAGTCCTGAGTCCTGAGTCCTGAGTCACCCCGGCTGTCATTCTGAGGAGCTTAAGCGACCGAAGAATCTGCACTTGGGGCATGCCGAGGAGCCCGTCCGCAGCCTCCCTGAACCGCGGGCGGCTGCGCCGCGGGGACCCTCACCCTGGCGCTCGCGAGCTCGCCGCCTGTCCCTCTCCCGAACTACGGGAGAGGGACTTTTTTCATTTTGATCGCGCGTCTTCGGCGTCGGGGAGGGCTCGGCGGAGCCAGGCGGCGAGCGGGAGGGCGGCGAGCTGCACCCAGAGCTTGCCCACGAGGAGGCCGGGGAGGGCGGCGGCGAGGGGGATGCCGGCGATGCCGAGGAAGATCAGCGAGTCGACGACGCTCCCCACGATCCCGGAGGCGAAGACGGCGGCGACGAAGGAGCGGCGCTGGAGGGGGGTGTAGACGGCGAAGTCGGCCAGCTCCGAGAAGAGGAACGCCGCCCCCGACGCCAGCGCCAGCCGCGGCGACACCGCCACCGACACGGCGGTGCCCACGAGGATGGCGACCAGCGCCGCCCTCCGCCCCGCCGCGCGCTGCACCACGTCGCGGGCCACGAACGCCACGCCCGCCGCGTACACCCCCGAGGGCGCCATCAGCCCGAACCCCACCGGCGCCAGGTGCGTCCCGTCGGGGAGCACGACGGGGCCCACGTTCCGGATCAGCCAGTTGGCCGCCGGAACGCTGGCCACGTACACCCCCAGCGCCACCCACCGCGCCACCCGCCTCCGCTCCGCCATCCTCCCGCTCCCGTCCTTCCGTTCCGCCGGGGCCTCCCGCGCGCACGCCGTCCGCGCGCCACAGACGCATGGCGTGCGCCCGGGTCGCGGGTTCGTCCTTCCGACGCGCGGCCTACGAGTCGGCCGGGCGGACGGCGGGCGCGGGCTCGGGGAGGGCGCGGGCGGCGGCGGGGCCTTCGAGCTGGCGGCGGAACTCCTCGGCCTCGACGAGCTGCTGGAGGGAGCCCTGCATGTGCTGGAGCTCGGCCTCCAGGAGACTCAGGCGGCGGTCGTGGAGGAGCATGGCCTGCTCGGAGAGCTGGTTGCCGGCCTGCACCTCCCGGTACTTGGCCATCGCATCCACCAGCGGCCGGGCGGCGTAGCGCACCCCCCACGCCACCAGGGGGATGGAGACGACGAAGGCGATGACCATCATCCCGAGTACGGGGGCCAGCGCCTCGATCGCGGTGGGGTCCATGGAATCCTGCTCTCTGGGGGAGGGAACGAGGAGCGTCCGCGCGCGGGGAG
>DATACF010000738.1:0-5627 GCA_036259235.1 Longimicrobium sp.
CGTGCGTGGTGAGGGGAGAACCTCATCCCGATCCGCGACTTACGAGCTCTCCTCCACCCCGCCGCCCGCCCCGCGCACCGACGCCGTTCTCGCCCTCTCCCATGGGTTGGGAGAGGGGGCCGGGGGGGTGAGGTCCGACGATGCCGGAGCGCGCACCCCTCCTCGTCGCCTCACAGATCCCCCTGCTCCGCCCCCTGGCACACCTCCGGCAGGATCATCGTCGAAACGCACGATCCCGATCCCCCTCGCCCGCGCGCGCCGCCATGCCCCACGTCGTCCTCCTCGGTGACTCCATCTTCGACAACGCGGCGTACACCCGCGGCGGCCCCGACGTCATCGCGCAGGTGCGCGAGCACGCGCCGGAGGGGTGGACGGCCACGCTCCTGGCGGTGGACGGCGCCACGACGCAGGGCGTCCCCGCGCAGCTGCGGCGCCTCCCGGACGACGCCACGCACCTGGTGGTGAGCGCGGGGGGCAACGACGCGCTGGCGTACGTCAACGTCCTGTACCAGCCCGCCGGGTCCGTCGCCGAGGCCATGCACACGCTGGCCGAGCTCGCCGGCGAGTTCGAGCGGCGCTACCGCGAGATGCTGGACGGCGTCCTCCGGCGGGGGCTCCCCACGGCGGTGGGGACCATCTACAACCCGCGCTTCCCCGACCCCGACGAGCAGCGGGGCGCCGTCGCCGCGCTCTCGCTCTTCAACGACGCCATCCTCCGCGCGGCCTTCGAAGCCGGCGTCCCCGTCCTCGACCTGCGGCTCATCTGCAGCGACGACCGCGACTACGCCAACCCCATCGAGCCCTCCTCCCACGGCGGCGACAAGATCGCCCGCGCCATCCTCCGCCTCGCCGCCGGGCACGACTTCGCCCGCCGCCGCACCGAGGTCTACCTCTGAGCGCCGTGACCCGCGCCGCCCCCGGGTCGTCTCCCTTCCAGGAACGTCCGTAGTCTCCCCGAGACCCTCCCGCTGGCACGGATCGCGCGGCCCGAGCCCGGTACGCGCCGGACGGTCCGGCGGACGCTCACCGTGGGGAGGGGGAGGGGACGATGGCGAAGTGCGAGGTGTGCGGGAACGACTACTACCTGTCGTTCGAGGTGGTCACCGCCGGGGAGCGGCACGTCTTCGACTCGTTCGAGTGCGCCATCCACAAGCTGGCCCCCATCTGCGCCCACTGCGGCGTCAAGGTGATCGGCCACGGCGTGGAGGCGAACAACACCTTCTACTGCTGCGCGCACTGCGCCCGGCAGCACGGGGTGAGCAACGTGGCCGACCGGGCGTAAGATGGGAGTGCCCAGTGCCGGAGTGCCCCGTGCCCGGTGAACGACGACCGCGCTTCTCCTGGGCACTCGTCACCGGGCACTCGGCACTCGCGTAAGCGCCTGCACCGGAAGCGCTTCGGGCGATGCGGGGGTGTCAGGGGCGGGGCGGCTCGGACGTTTGTTTGGAGACGGCGACGCGTGCTGCAACCCGGAGGGCGGGCCGTCCGTAGAGAGGGCGGAACGCACCCCCTCCCGGGGGTACTGGAGGTGCGCCGATGGTCGCCCTGAACCACCCGAAGTGCTTGCCATGCCGCTGAAGTGGATCTCGCTGGAGTTCGCCTACGTCCTCGCCGCGCTCTGCCTCCTGGTGGTGGCGTGCGACGCCTTTCCGCGCCTGCACGCGGCCTTCCAGCGCCGGCGGCGGCGCCGGGCGGGGGTCTACGGCGTCGTCGTCGACCGCCGCGGGCGGGTGGTGGGGACCTACCTCGACCCCTTCGGCCACCCCTGGCGCGCCCCCCGCGTCCACGACCGCGAGTCGCCGTGGGCCGTCCGCGAGCCCGACGGCCAGGCGTGGGCGTGGGAGGGCTTCGGCGTCACCGAGGAGGAGGCCTACGCCGCCGCCAACCGCCTCCGCCGCCGCCACCTCCGCCTCCTCCCCGACCTCTACGACGGCGGCGACGGGCCGGAAGAAGACTCGCTCTACCAGGAGCCCTACCTCCCGCAGTAAAGGTGCGGATTGGATGAGACGGAACGACGGGGCGCTGCGGATCATCTCTGCGGCGCCCCGTCTTTCGTCGTGTCGGCAGTCTCCCCCAGCCCCGGTCTCTCACAGGGGACACAGGGGGCACAGGGGAGTCCGGACGCGACGGGAGCCCCCCTGTGCCCTCTGTGCCCCCTGTGAGAGATTGCAGTTAAGAACGCTTCTTCAGCGACTCCGGCCTGTGGGCCGCGAGGGCGCCGCTCTTCGTCGCTCTTCACCAGGTACTCCGGGTTCTCGGGCGACGCGGCGACGTGGTGGCCCTTGATGTCGGTGGGGCGCGTGAGCTTCCGCTCCACGGTGCCGTGCGTCTTCCCCTGCGGTATGTTCGACTCCACGGGGTCGCCCCCTTCTCCATTGCCGTCCCTCCTGTCCACCCTTGACCCATGTCGTTCCCACGGATGATGTTTAGGACCCGCCGCGCACGCGAAGGTCCTCCCGCCCGGCCCGCGACTCCCGACCCCCGCGACCGCATCCGCCGCATGCAGACCGCCGACCCCGCCGCCCCGCCCGCCGCCGACGCCCCGGAGCGCGTTCCGGCGCCGCCGGTGGTGACCACGCTGGGAGAGACGCCGCACGAGCCCACGGCGCGCCCCTGGGAGCTGGAGCTCCTGATCTCCGGCGCCGTCGTCTTCGCCCTCCTCCAGCTCCCGGCCGAGCTGGCCGAGGCGGCCGCCCGCGTCCTCCCGCGGCTGGGGGCCGTCCCCCAGGCGATCGCGACGCTCTTCCACCAGTACGTGCGGCTGATCGTCTACACCCTGATCGGCGCCTTCCTCCTCCACCTCTCGGTGCGGGCGTACTGGGTGGGGCTGATCGGGCTCGAGAGCGTCTTCCCCCGCGGGCCGAAGTGGGACAGCGACCGCTACGGGCCGGTGGCGCTGGAGGTCTACCGCGAGACCACCGAGCCGCTCCAGTCGCGGATCGACCGCGCCGACCGCTTCGCCTCGCTGATTTTCTCGTTCGCCTTCGCGCTCGTCTTCATCCTCGCGCTCTCCATCGCCGCGGGGGTGCTGGGGGCGCTCCTCAGCTGGCTCGCCCTCCAGCTCCCGGGGGGCGAGCGGATCTTCCCCTGGCTCCTGGTCCTCGTCGGCCTCGTCTTCGCCCTCCCCCCCACCGCCGCCGCCCTGGCCGACCGCCGCTGGGGGGCGCGGCTCCCGCCGGAGGGGCGGGCGCGGCGCGTCATCAAGGCCATCCTCCGCTACAACCAGCGGATGTCCGGGTCGGGGATGGCGGCGCCGATCCTCCTGACCCTCTACACCAACGCGCGCCGGCGGAGCGTCAACGTCACGCTCGCGGTCGTGGGCACGCTGATGCTGGCCGTCTTCGTCACCGGCTCCGAGACCTACCAGGAGCGGCTGCGGATGGACGGCTACACCTACTTCCCCGACGAGCCGGGCGCGCGGGGGGTGGAGGCGGCGTTCTACGAGAGCGCGCGCACCCCCGGCACGGTCCCCGGCCTCCCGTCCATCCAGTCCGACATCGTCCGCGACCCGTACGTCAAGCTCTTCGTCCCCTACCACCCCCGGCGGCACTCCGTCCTCATGGAGCGGCGCTGCCCCGGCGTCCCGCGCCTCTCCCCCACGGGGATGCGCCTCCGCGACGACGCGACGCCGGCCGCCGCCATGGAGGCGGTCCTCGCCTGCTGGGCGCGGGTGCAGCGGGTGACGCTCGACGGGAAGCCCATCGCCCCCGACTGGCGCTTCCACGTCCACCCGGCGACGGGGCTCTCGGGGTTCCTGGCGTACCTCCCCACGGCCGGGCTCGCCCGCGGCGCCCACGCCCTCGAGGTCGACCGCGCCCCGCGGCTCCGGCAGCTGGAGGGGAAGCTCCCCTTCTCGCCCCCTTACCACATCCCGTTCTGGCTGTGATCCCCTCGACCCCCGGCCCGGAGCACACCGCGCCGCCTCCGCCGCGCGGCCCCGCGTACCGCATCGTCACCCCCCGGCTGGTCGTCCGCTGCTGGGACCCGGCCGACGCGCCCGCGCTCACCCGGGCCATCACCGAGAGCCTCGACCACCTCCGCGCCTGGCTCCCGTGGACGCGCGACGAGCCCGAGCCGGTCGAGGAGAAGGCGGTCCGGCTCCGGCGCTTCCGCGCCCTCTTCGACCTCGACCGCGACTACACGTACGGGATCTTCGACCGCGACGGGAGCCGCGTCCTGGGCGGCACGGGGACCCACCTCCGCGTGGGCGACGGCGGCGGCGAGATCGGCTACTGGATCCACCCGGGCGCCGAGGGGCGGGGGCTGGTCACCGAGGCCGCGGCGGCGATGGTGCGCGCCGGCTTCGAGCTGCACGGCTTCGGGTGGATGGAGATCCGCTGCGCGCCGGGGAACGCGCGCAGCTTCGCCGTCGCCGAGCGCCTCGGATTCGTCCACGAGGCCACCGTCCACGAGCCGTACGAGCTGATGGTCTGGACCCTCCTCGCCGCCGACTACCCCGCGAGCCCCGCCGCCCGCGTCCCCGTCGAGGCCTTCGACGCCGCCGGCCTCCCGCTGGAGATGGCGCCCGCCGCCTGAGCGATCCGAACGACAGAAAAACCGAATCTCACGCAGAGGAGCAGAGTCAGCAGAGAACTGCAAAGGGGTTCTCTGCTGGCTCTGCTCCTCTGCGTGAGATTGCCGTTGCCGTCGTTTGCCTCACGCCGGAGCGTCTTGCCGCGCCGCCGCCCGTCTCCGCAACTTCCTCCCGTCCCCACCCGACGACCCCGTGGATGGAAGAGGAAGACGATGCCCGAGCGTTTCCGCGACAACGTGGTGATCCTCACCGGCGCCTCGGCGGGGATCGGGCGCGAGATGGCGCTCCAGCTCGCCGCCCGGGGCGCGCGCCTGGCCCTCGCCGCGCGCGACGCCGCCAAGCTGGAGGAGGTGGCGGCCGAGTGCCGCGCGCGCGGGGCGGCGGCGATCGCCGTCCCCACCGACGTGGGCGACGAGGCGCAGTGCCGGGCGCTGGTGGAGCGGACGGTGGCGGAATTCGGGCGCGTCGACACGCTGGTCAGCAACGCGGGAATCGGGATGTGGGCCCGCTTCGACGAGATGACCGACCTGGCGCCCTTCGAGCGGATCATGCGCGTCAACTACCTGGGGAGCGTCTACTGCACCTTCCACGCGCTCCCGCACCTCAAGGCGTCGCGCGGGCGGATCGTGGGCGTCAGCTCCCTCACGGGGAAGACGGGCGTCCCCACCCGCAGCGGCTACGCGGCCAGCAAGCACGCCATGGCCGGCTTCTTCGACTCCATCCGCATCGAGCTGGCCGATAGCGGCGTCACGGTGACGATGGTCTACCCTGGCTTCGTCGCCACCGAGATCCGCGAGCGCGCCTTCGGCCCCGACGGCCGCCCCCTCGGCGCCGGCAACTCCCCGGTCCGCGAGCGCGAGGTGATGACCGCCGAGGAGTGCGCCCGCCAGATCGTGGACGCCGCCGCCGCCCGCCGCCGCGAGCTCATCATGACCGCCCGCGGCAAGGTCGGCTGGGTCCTCAAGCTCGTCGCCCCCCGCCTCGTCGACCGCATCGCCGCGAAGGCGATCGCGTCGGGGAAGTAGGCGTAGGCGGCGGCGCACGGGGCCGGCTGCGTCGTTTCGCCGCCGGAGGGGCCCCCACCCCCGGCCCC
>DATACF010000739.1:0-9656 GCA_036259235.1 Longimicrobium sp.
GTCCGGCGCGAAGGCGTCGCAGAACACCCGGCCGCCCCGGACCCGGCCGGTCAGCGACGGCGCGCGGCGCGACAGGATCTCCAGCGCCCGCCCCCAATCCGACGGCCCGATGACGTGCGGCCCCTCCGGCGCCGGGTCCCACGCCTGCGACGCGAAGGAGAAGAGCCACTGTCCTCGCTCCGGCATCGGGAGGAGGAACGCATCGTCGTCCGGGAAGAGCACCGCCGGGGCCCCCGGCCGCGGGCGCGCGTCGACGTGCAGCGCGGCCACCGTCTTCACCCGCACCCCGTGCCGCCGCGCGGCCTCCGCGCCGGGTCCGCGCCCGATCCACGGCCCCGTCGCCACCAGCACCCGCCGCGCGCGCACCCGCCGGCCGTCGCCCAGGTGCAGCGCCTGGCCCTCGCCGTCCGCCTCCAGCGCGTCCACCCGCGCCCCCTCCCACACCTCCGCCCCACCGCGCCGCGCCGCGCGCGCCAGCCGCCGCGTCGTCTCCACCGGGGGCGGCCGGAGCGCACGGTCGAGCGCGAGGACGCACGCGCTCGCGCCGGGCTCCACGTAGCCGGTCACGTAGACAAGCGCCGCCTGCGAAGCCTCCCGCGCCGCGCCGCCGAAGCCCGCGATCACGCGCTCCCGGTCCCCGTCCTCCACGACCGCGAAGCATGGGAGCCTGCGCAGGCGCACACCGGCCTCGCGCGAGAACGCCTTCCAGAGCGCCGCGCTCTCGTCCGCCAGCGCCCGCTTCGCCGGCTCCGGCGCCCAGGGGACGTCGAGCGCGGCCGACCAGCGCGTGGCGCCCGCGCCGACGGCCGCCTGGTCGAGGAGGAGGACGCGCGCCCCGGAGCGGGCGGCCAGGTAGGCGGCGGAGACGCCCACCACCCCCGCCCCCACCACCGCCAGCTCCCAGGGCGCGCCGTCGCTCACTTCCACCAGAGGGAGAAGGAGACCAGGTCGCCCGCGCCGTCGTTGCGCACGGTGTGCGTCTTCTCGGGGACGAAGCGGACCACGTCGCCCGCGCGGATGCGCGACGCGACGCCGTCGTAGGTCAGCTCGCCCTCGCCCTGGCCCACCAGCCAGAGCTCGTGCACCTGGTGGACGTCCACCGGCGTCTCCACCCCCGGCGCCACGGCCACCCGCGAGAGGCGGAAGGGGGCCGCGGAGAGGGCGCCGGGGGCCAGCGCCAGCTCGCCGTAGGTGATCCCCTCCGGGATCTCCTCGTCGAGCGGGAGGGTGTCAAGCCGGGGAGACGGCGCCTGCGTGAGGGTCTCGCTCATGGAGATGTGCTCCGTTGAAGGATGGCGCCCCCTCCCACTCCACCAGCGGGGGCGAGTCGGCCACGTCGTAGACGTGGCGCCGTGCGAGGGCGTTGGCGATGCGTGCGCTCCGCCACGCCATCAGGCTCAGGTTGGGCTCCGCCACCCCGCGGCGGCGGCGGCCGGCGTTCTGCGCGAAGATCCGCACCCCCGGCGGCCCGTCCCACTCCACCGAGAAGTCTTCGCGCACCGCCAGCTCGGCGCCGTCGCGGCCGATCCGCGCGGCCAGCGGCTCCAGGCACGCCGGGAGGCGGTACGCCGCGCCGGTGGCCAGGACCACCACGTCGGCGCGCACCGCCTGGCGCTCGCCGCGCCCGGCCACCTCCAGCGCGTAGCTCCCGTCGGCCTCGCGCCCCATCCCCACCAGCGCGCGGCCCGGGAGGAGGCGCCAGGGGCGGCCGCGCTCCTCCAGGAACTCCAGCTCGTAGAGGCGGCGGTAGAGGTCGGCCAGGAGGTCCATCGAGATCCCGTCGCTCGCCAGCCGCTGCTCGTCGAGCAGCCGCTCGCGCTCCGGCGCGCAGAGCCCGGAGAAGTGCTCGGCGTACGCCGGGGTGAAGAGCTCGTTGGCGAAGGGCGAGTCGTCGAGCGGGTGGAAGTTCCCCCGCCGCGACACCCAGGTCACCGACGAGGGAAGGCGGCGGCTGTCGCTCAACAGGTGGCGCACCACCTCGGCCCCCGTCTGCCCGCTCCCCACCACCGCCACCGCCTTCCCCGTCCAGTCGCGCGGCTCGGCCAGGAGGGTGTAGGCGTGGAAGACGCGCTCGCCCACGAAGGGGCGGGCGCACTCCGGCACCTCGGGGGTGAGCCCCGTCCCCAGCACCAGCGCGTGCGTCCGCACCCGCTCGGCGCCCGCCTCCACCACCAGGTGGTCGCCCTCCAGCTCCACCGACCGCACCTCGGCGCCGAAGGCCAGCGAGGGGAGCGAGCGCGCCACCCAGCGGAGGTACTGCTCGAACTCGCGCCGGGCCACGCGGGGGAAGGCGGCGTTGATGAAGCGGTAGAGACGCCGGTGCTCGGCCAGGAACTGGAGGAAGCTGTACCGGCTGGTGGGGTCGGCCAGCGTCACCAGGTCCTTGAGGTACGACACCTGGATGGTGGCCTCGGGGAGCATCAGCCCCGGGTGCCACCGCACCTCGGGAGCGCGCTCGTAGAAGCGCGCGCGCAGCTCCTTGAGCGGGTCGAGGAGGGCGGCGAGGCTCAGGTTGAAGGGGCCGGCGCCGATCCCCACCGCGTCGTACACGCCGCCGTCCCGCTCGCCGCGGAAGGCGTAGCCGTCGACGTGGAAGCGGGCGGAGGCGGGGGCGCGGCCGTTGCCGGCGGGCGCTCCGGCGGCGCGGAAGCGGCGTTTGGGCCTGGAGCTGCGTGGCATGTCAGGGGCCTCGCTCGTGGGGCGGCGTCACGCGGCCGCGGGTCCGTTCTCTCCCTCCGCCAGGTCGCGGAGGGCGTCTTCGAAGGCGTCCGCGAGGCCGGCGGCGGTCTCGGGGGCGAAGAGGTCGGTGTCGTAGACCAGCGATCCGGTCAGCCCCCGCGGCGTCTCGGCCAGGAAGAGCGCCAGGTCGAGCTGCGCGGCGGCGGGGGAGTGGCCGAGGGCGTCCCCGGACTCCGTCCCGTCGCCGGATTCGTCGGGAAGACCTGAGTCCTGAGTCCCGAGTCCCGAGCGGCGGGGCGCGGTGTCGGCGTTCTCGAGGACGAGCTTCACCTGCACCACGGGGGCGTGGCCGCGCGGGCGCTCGGGGGCGAGCGCGGCGGTGACGCGCTCGAAGGGGAGCTCGGCGTGGGCGAAGGCGTCGAGCACCGCCTCGCGGGCGGCGGCGATCCGTTGACCCCAATCATCCGCCCCGTCCAGCCGGACGCGGAGCGGCACCTGGTTGGTGAAGACGCCGATCAGCCCCTCGATCTCGGGGCGGACGCGGTTGGCGACGTCGGTCCCCACCACCAGGTCGCGCCGCCCGCCGCGCCGCTCCAGCACCGCGGTCCAGGCGGCCAGGAGCGTCATGAAGAGCGTGGCGCCCTCGCGGCGGGCGCGCTTCCGCGCCGCGTCCAGGAGGTCGGACGGGATGCGGAAGCGGTAGCGGGCGCCGTGGAGGCCGGTCTCGGCCGGGCGGGGGAAGTCGGCGGCGAGGGGCGGGGTGAGGTCGGCGCCCTCCAGCGCGCGGCGCCAGTGCTCCACCTCGCCCTCCAGCGCGTCCTGCCGGAGGCGCTGCCAGACGGCGAAGTCGGCGTACTGCACCGGCGGCTCGGGGAGGGGCGCCGTCTCCCCCGCCCGCGCGGCGGCGTAGAGGGCGGCCAGCTCGGCGTGGAAGACGCCCAGGCTCCACCCGTCGCACACCATGTGGTGGAAGGTGGCGTGGAGGACGTCGCCGCCCTCGCCCAGGCGGAAGAGGGTGGGGCGGAAGAGCGGCTCGCGGCGCGGGTCGAAGGGGCGCATCCCCTCCTCGTCCCTCCGCCGCGCCAGCGCCTCGTCGCGCTGTTCGACCGGGATCGTCGACAGGTCGATGACGCGCGGGAGGACGGGCGCCGGGTCGAGCACCTCCTGCCGCGGGCGGCCGCCGGTGTCGGGGAAGCGGGTGCGGAGGACTTCGTGGCGACGGACGATCCCGGTGAGCGCGGCCGCCAGCGCCCGCGCGTCCGCCCCCTCGGCGAAGGCGATCGTGGCGGTGATGTGGTGCGCGGCGGCGCCGGCGTCCACCTGGTGGAGGAGCCAGAGCCGCTCCTGCGCGAACGAGAGCGGCACCTCGCCCGCGCGCGGCGCGGGGAGGACCGGCGGCGCGGGGTCGGCCGCGCCCCCCCGCCGCGCGTCCTCGGCGCGCCTCGCCAGCCCGGCCACGGTGGGGGCCTCGAAGAGGTCGCGCACGGTGAGCGGCGCCCCCAGCGCCTCGCGGAGGCGCGAGACCACCTGCGCGGCGAGGAGCGAGTGGCCGCCGAGGTCGAAGAAGTCGTCCTCCGCCCCCACGCGCTCCACCCCCAGCGCGTCGCCCCAGAGCGCCGCGACCAGCTCCTCCACGGGAGTGCGCGCGGCCACGAAGCCGGCCGCGTCGCCCTCCTCGGCGCGGGGCGCGGGGAGGGAGGCGCGGTCGACCTTCCCGTTCGGGAGGCGCGGGAGGGCGTCGAGGCGGACGAGCCACGAGGGGCCCATGTGCTCGGGAAGGGTCCGGCGGAGGAACGCCTTCAGCTCCGCCCCCGCCACCTCCTCGCGCGCCACCACGTAGCCGGCGAGGCGCCCCTGGCCATTGCCGTCGGCGCGGAGGACGACGACGGCCTCGTCCACGGCCGGGTGGGCGCGCAGCGCCGCCTCGATCTCCCCCGGCTCCACGCGGAAGCCGCGCACCTTCACCTGGTGGTCGGTCCGGCCCAGATATTCGAGCTGCCCGTCGCCGGTGACGCGGGCGCGGTCCATCACCCGGTACATCCGGCTCCCCGGCGCGCCGTGGGGGTCGGGGAGGAAGCGCTCGGCGGTGAGCCCCGGCCGCCCCAGGTAGCCGCGCGCCAGCTTCCCGCCGGAGATCCACAGCTCCCCCGCCACGCCCTCGGGGACGGGGCGGAGCCCCGCGTCCAGCACGTAGAGCCGCGTCTCCGCCGCCGGCCAGCCGAGGGTGACGCGCCCGTCGGCGCCCACCTCGGCCGCGGTGGTGTACGTCGTGTCCTCCGTGGGCCCGTAGAGGTTGAGGACGCGCGTCACCGTCCCCGTCTCGTGGAGGGCGCGCGCCAGGTCGGGCGGGAGCGGCTCGCCGCCCAGGTTCAGCGTCCGCACCGAGGGGGGGATGGCCCCCATCCGCAGGAGCTCGGCGGCCGCGCTGGGGACCAACGTGGCGAGCGCGACCTCGCGCCCGCCCGGAAGGGGCTCGGCGAGGGAGAGGGCGTTCTCGACCAGGACGAGCGTCCCGCCCCAGGAGAGGGTGCCGAAGAGCTCGGCGATGGAGACGTCGAAGGAGACCGACGTCGCCCCCAGCGCGGCGGCGAGCTCCTCGTCCGTCACCACGTCGCGGAGCCAGTGGAGGAAGCGCGCCGTCGCCCGGTGCTCGATCCCCACCCCCTTCGGCCGCCCGGTGGAGCCCGAGGTGTAGATGACGTACGCCAGGTTCTCCGGCGACGCGCCGCCGTCGAGGTCGTCGTCCGCCTCGCCGTCGATCCGCCCCGGGTCCGCGTCGATCCGGAGGACGTCGATCGGGAGGTCGGGAAGCCGGTCCGCGAGATCGAACGACGTCACCAGCGCCCGCGCGCCGGAGTCCTCCAGCATGTAGGCGATCCGCTCCGCCGGATACGCCGGGTCGACCGGGACGTACGCGCCGCCCGCCTTGAGGACGGCGAAGAGGGTGGCGACGAGGTCGGGCGTGCGCGGGAGGGAGACGGCGACGCGCGCTTCGGGACCGATGCCGGTCCGCCGGAGCACCCGGGCGATCCGGTTGGCGCGCGCGTTCAGCGCCGCGTACGTCCATTCGCCTTCGGACGAGACGAGGGCGACGGCGTCGGGGGTGAGGCGGGCCTGGGCCTCGAAGGGGTGGTGGACGCAGGTCCCGGCGGGGACGTCCACCTCGGGGCCGGTGAGGTAGTGGAGCGCCTCGGCCTCCTCCTCCGCCGTCATCACGGGGAGCGCGCCGACGGACGCGTCGGGCGTCGCCGCCGCGCCGTCGAGGAGGACGGCGAGGGAGCCGAGGAGGCGGTCCACCGTGCGCGGGTCGAAGAGGTCGGCCGCGTACTCGGCCAGGAGCGCCGTCCCCCCGCCCCGCGCGTCCCCGGCGAGGACGGTGAGGTCGAAGCGCGCGGCCGTCTCGCTCCCGTGCGCGGCCTCGACCTCCTCGGGCGTGGGGCCGCGATCGTCCCCTTCGCGGACCGCGGTGGCGTCGAGGGGGGCGAACATCACCTGGAAGATCGGGTTGCGCCCCGCCTCGCGCCCCGGCCGCACCGCCTCCACCAGCCGCTCGAAGGGAAGCTCCTGGTGCGCCTGCGCCTCGAGGACGACCTCGCGCACCCGCCGCACCAGCGCGCGGAAGGAATCGGCGGAATCGACCTCGATCCGCAGCGGGAGCGAGTTGACGAAGAAGCCGACCAGCCCCTCCAGCTCGCTCCGCGTCCGCCCGGCCACCGGGGTGCCGACGACCAGGTCGCCCTCCCCCGTCCACCGCGCCAGCACCACCGCGAACGCCGCCAGCTGCGTCATGAACGGCGTCGCCCCCTCCTCGCGCGCCAGCGCCCGCAGCGCCCGCGCGGCCCCCGACGAAACGAGCCGCGTCCGCACGCCGCCCCGATGCGTCCGCCGCGCCGGGCGCGGGCGGTCGGCCGGGAGCGCCAGCGCCTCGGGGGCGCCGTCGAGGCGCGCGCGCCAGAAGGCCAGCTCGCGCTCCAGCCGCTCGCCCTGGAGCCGCTCGCGCTGCCACACCGCGTAGTCCGCGTACTGCACGGGTAGCGGCGGGAGCTCCGGCTCGCGGCCCTCCGCGTACGCCGCCAGGCACGCGGCCAGCTCGCGCCCGATCACCCCCATGCTCCACCCGTCGGAGACGATGTGGTGCACGGCGAGAAGGAGCCGCCGCCCGTCGCCGTCCACCAGCAGCGCCGCCCGCAGCAGCGGCCCGCGCCCCAGGTCGAACGGCTTCGCCGCGTTCTCGAACGCCCGCCGCGCCTCCGCCTCCCGCGCCGCGCCCTCCAGCGGCCGGAGATCGACGACCTCCATCGCGACCTCCACCCGCGGCGCGATGGCCTGCACCGGGCGCCCGTCGGCGAGCGCGAAGGTCGTCCGCAGCGCCTCGTGGCGGCGCGCGACCTCGCCCAAGCTCCGCTCCACCGAGGCGGCGTCGGCTTCGTCGGGAAGGGGATACGACTGGAGGATGACGTACGCGGCGTCGCCCGGCTCCATCTGGTCGAGGAACCAGAGCCGCTGCTGCGCGAACGAGAGCGGGAGCCGCCGGTCGCGCGGGACGGGGACGACGGGCGCCTCGTCGCGGCCTTCGCCCCGCGCCGCGTCCACGGCGGCGGCCAGCGCGGCCAGGCGCGGCGCCTCGAAGAGGGCGCGGAGCGGAATCTCGGCCCCCAGCGCGTCGCGGACGCGCGAGACCACCTGCGCGGCCAGCAGCGAGTGCCCGCCGAGGTCGAAGAAGTCGTCGTCCGCTCCGACGCGATCGACGCCCAGGACCTCGCGCCAGACGCGGGCGAGCGCTTCCTCGGTGGCCGTGCGCGGCGCCACGAAGTCGTCGCCCGCCGCGCCGGTGTCGGGCGCGGGGAGGGCGCCGCGGTCCAGCTTCCCATTCGGGAGGCGCGGGAGCGACGCGACCCGGACGAGCCACGAGGGGACCATGTGCTCCGGGAGCGTGCGCCGGAGGAACGCCTTCAGCGCCTGCCCGGTCGCCTCCTCGTCGTCCCGGTCGAGGACGACGTAGCCGACCAGCCGCGACGCGCCGCCCTCGTCCGCGCGGACGACGACGACGGCCTCGGCGACGGCGGGATGCGCGCGCAGCGCGGCCTCGACCTCCCCCGGCTCCACGCGGAAGCCGCGCACCTTCACCTGGTGGTCGGTCCGGCCGAGGTATTCCAGCGCGCCGTCGCCGGCCACGCGCGCGCGGTCCATCACCCGGTACATCCGGCTCCCCGGAGCGCCGAAGGGGTCGGGGAGGAAGCGCTCGGCCGTCAGCCCCGGCCGCCCCAGGTAGCCCCGCGCCAGCTTCTCGCCCGAGATCCACAGCTCGCCCGCGACGCCGCGCGGGACGGGGCGGAGGCGCGGGTCGAGGATGGAGAGGCGCGTGCTCGCCGCCGGCCGCCCGAGGGTGACGCGCCCGTCCGCGCCGACCTCGGCCGCGGTGGTGTACGTCGTGTCCTCCGTCGGCCCGTAGAGGTTGAGGACGCGCCGCACCGTCCCCGTCGCGTACAATCCGCGCGCCAGGTCGGGCGGGAGCGCCTCGCCGGCCAGGTTCAGCGTCCGCACCGAGGCGGGGATCGCCCCCATCCGCAGCAGCTCCGCCGCCGCGCTCGGCACCATCGTGACGAGGCCGACGTCCCGTCCACCCGGGAGCGGATCGGCCAACGAAAGCGCGTTCTCCACCAGGACGAGCGTCCCGCCCCAGCAGAGGACGCCGAACACCTCGGCGACGGAGACGTCGAAGGAGACCGACGTGGCGCCGAGCGCCGACGCCAGCTCCCCGTCGGTGACGATCCCGCGGAACCAGTGGAGGAAGAGCACGGTGGCGCGGTGCTCGATCCCCACCCCCTTCGGCCGGCCGGTGGAGCCGGAGGTGTAGATGACGTACGCCAGGTTCTCCGGCGACGCGCCGCCGCCGAGATCGTCTTCCGCTTCCGCCTCGATCCGCGCCGCGTCCGCCTCCGCGTCGATGCGGACGACGTCGATCGCGAGCCCGGGGAGCCGGTCCGCCAGCTCCGACGTCGTCACCAGCACCCGCGCGCCGGAGTCCTCCAGCATGTACGCGATCCGCTCGGCCGGGTACGCCGGGTCGACCGGGACGTACGCGCCCCCCGCCTTGAGGACGGCGTAGAGGCTCGCGACCAGCTCCGGCGTGCGCGGGAGCGAGACGGCGACGCGCGCTTCGGGACCGATGCCGCTCCGCCGCAGCACCCGCGCGATCCGGTTGGCGCGCGCGTTCAGCGCCGCATACGTCCACTCTCCCTCGGCCGAGACGAGCGCCGTCGCATCCGGCGCGCGGCGGGCCTGGGCCTCGAAGAGGTGGTGGACGCACGTCCCGGCGGGGACGTCGACGCGCGGACCGGAGAGGAAGCGCACCGTCTCCGCCTCCTCCTCGGGCGTGAGGACGGAAAGCGCGCCGACGGCCCGGTCCGGGTCCGCCGCGACCGCCTCCAGCAGCGTCTCGAAGGAGGCGGCGATCCGCTCCACCGTGCCGTCGTCGAAGCGGTCGCGGCTGTACTCCCAGGTGGCTGCGGCGCCGGCGGGGCCTTCCACGACGGAGAGCGAGAGGTCGAACTTCGACGGCCGCTCCTCCGCGCCCTCCCATCCGGGGAGGTCGCCCGCGCCGGGGCCCTCGGCCGTCGCGCGGTAGTCGAAGAGGACCTGGAAGATCGGGTTCCGCCCCGCCTCGCGCCGCGGCTTGAGCGCCTCCACCAGCCGCTCGAACGGGAGCTCCTGGTGCGCCTGCGCCTCCAGCGCCGTCTCCCGCACGCGGGCGAGGAGGGCGCGGAAGGGCGCGTCCGCGTCCACCCCGATCCGCAGCGCCAGCGTGTTGACGAAGAAGCCGACCAGCCCCTCCACCTCGCTCCGCGTCCGCCCCGCCACGGGGGTGCCGACGACCAGGTCGTCCTCCCCCGTCCACCGCGACAGGAGCGCCGCGAACGCCGCCAGGAGCCCCATGAACGGCGTGGCGCCGCCCTCGCGCGCCAGCCCCCGCAGCG
>DATACF010000740.1:0-2434 GCA_036259235.1 Longimicrobium sp.
TTGGGGGGGCCGTCTTCGTTTGGTCGCGATCGTGTGAAACCATCGAGCGATGGCATCCGAAGTCTGAAGGGTCGCCACGCAAGGCGGGCCGTTTTGCATTTCGGACCCGTTCCTTGCAGTTTCGTCCGCGTGCTTCCGTACCCACGTACTTCGTACTTCCGCACTTGGGAAGATAGATGTCGCGAACGATGGCTTTCGACTACGGCGAGCGGCGGATCGGGGTGGCGGTCTCGGACCCCACGCGGACGATCGCGACGCCGCTCACGACGCTGCAGCGGCGCGCGGGGAAGCGGCCGCCGTGGCCCGAGATCGCGCGGCTGGTGGAGGAGCAGGAGGCGGACGAGGCCGTAGTCGGGCTCCCGCTCGACCTGGAGGGCGAGGAGGGCGCCTGGGCGGCCGAGGTGCGCGCCTTCGGCGACGACCTGGCGCGGCGCACGGGGCTCCCGGTGCACTGGATGGACGAGCGCCTCTCGTCGGTGCGCGCCGAGAGCGTGGTGCGCGGGATGGGGTTGAAGAAGAGCGCCCGCGAAGAGAAGGAGCGCGTCGACGCCACCGCCGCCGCCATCATCCTCGAAGGGTGGCTCGCGCTCCGGCGCGCGCAGGCGACGACGACGGAGGGCGGGTCGTGAAGAAGTCCCTTTCGCACTCTCGCACTTTCGCACTCTCGCACTTCCGCATCCTCGTCGCGGCGCTCGCGATCGTCCTCGCGACGGCGGCGTGCGGCGGGAACCCGTCGGGGCCGCCGGTGCGCGTGACGATCCCGCGCTCCAGCGGGCTCAACGCGGCCACCGACTCGCTGGCCGCGCACGACATCATCGGCAACGCCGGGATGTTCAAGGTATACGCGCGGTGGAAGGGCGCCGACCGGCGGCTGAAGCCCGGCGTCTACGAGTTCCGCCGGGGCACCGCGTGGGACGACGTGATCCGGAAGCTGGTGACCGGCGACGTGGTGAAGACGCGCGTGGTGATCCCCGAGGGGTGGACGCTCCGCCAGATCGCCGCGCGCCTCGCCGAGACCGCGGGCGAGCCGGCCGACTCGGTCCTCGCCGCGCTCACCTCCGAGGCGGCCGTGAAGCGGACCGGCGTCCCCGGGCCCACGCTGGAGGGGTACGTCTACCCGGCCACCTACGTCTTCCCGCTGGGGACGGGGGTCGACCGGATGGTGGGGGAGATGGTGCGGAACTACAAGGCCGCCTGGACGCCGGAGATGCGCCAGCGCGCCCAGGCGCTGGGGATGAGCGAGCGCGAGATCGTCACCCTCGCCTCCATCGTCGAGCGCGAGGCCAAGGTGTGGAGCGAGCGCCCGACGATCTCGGCCGTCTACCACAACCGCCTGAAGCGCGGGATGCGCCTCCAGGCCGACCCGACGGTGCAGTACGCGCTGGGCACCCAGCGAGCGCGGCTCCTCTACCGCGACATCGACTCGGTGGCCGACAGCCCGTACAACACCTACCGGCGCGCGGGCCTTCCGCCGGGCCCCATCGCCTCTCCCAGCAAGGGCGCCATCGAGGCCGCGCTGAACCCGGCGCAGGTCGACTACCTGTACTTCGTGGCCCGCCCCAACGGCACCCACGTCTTCACCCGCACCCTGGCCGAGCACAACGCCGCCAAGCGCGCCTCCCAGCGCGAGGCCCGCGCCGCCGCGCCCCGCGCCCGATGAGCGCCCTGGCCGGGCGCCTGTCGCTGATCGTCGTCACCGACCCCGACTGCGGCGCCGGGCGCGAGGTGGCCGACGTCGTCCGCGCGGCGCTGCGGGGGGGCGCGCCCGCCGTGCAGCTGCGCGGCAAGGAGATGCCGGCCCGCGAGCTCGCCGCCCTCGCCGGCGCGCTCCTCCCCGAGACGCGCGCGGCGGGCGCCCTCCTCTTCGTGAACGACCGCGTGGACGTGGCGCTGGCGGTGGGCGCAGACGGCGCGCACGTGGGCCAGGACGACCTCCCGGTGGAGGCCGCGCGCCAGATCGCCCCCCCGGGCTTCCTCCTGGGCGTCTCGGCCGAGACGGCGGAGCTCGCCCGCGCAGCCGAGCGCGGCGGCGCCGACTACGTGGGCACCGGCCCCGTCTACCCCACGGGGAGCAAGGCCGACGCGGGCGACGCCGTGGGCCTCGCGCGGATCGCCGAAGTCGCCGCCGCCGTCCGCATCCCCGTGGTCGGCATCGGCGGGATCGCGCTGTCGAACACCGCGCCCGTCGTCCGCGCCGGCGCCGCCGGGGTGGCGGTGATCAGCGCCGTCATGCGCGCCGACGACCCGGAGGCGGCCGCGCGGGCGCTGGTGCGCGCGGTGGAGGCGGCGCGGCAGGGCTAGTGTACTGCCACTGAAATGTCGTGCATTTTGGTCTGCCGAGTATTACATTGCTCGACATGCCAATGCCAATTCGCACAATCAAGTTGCGCGACGGAGACCAGGCTGAATTGGAGCGCCTGGTCCGTACGCGCTC
>DATACF010000741.1:0-1565 GCA_036259235.1 Longimicrobium sp.
CGACAAAATGGGCGCTGGCTCCATCGCGCGACCCATCCACCCGATCCCGAAAGTAATCGCATGACGCCGAACCGATTCGCCGCCGCCCTCGCGGCTCTCTCGCTCGCCGCGCCGCTCGCCGCCCAGGCGCCGCGCCCCGACCCGGCGCCGCTGGAGCGCCGCATCGGCGCCTCGCTCGACTCGCTGGCGGAGGCCGGATGGCTCTCCGGCGCCGTCCTCGTCACCCGCGGCGACGACACGCTCTTCGCGCGGGCCTACGGGGAGGCCGACCGGGAGCGCGGCGTGGCCAACACGCTGGAGACGCCCTTCGACGTGGCGTCGATGAACAAGATGATGACGGCGGTGGCGGTGGTCCAGCTGGTGGAGCAGGGAAGAATCAGGCTGAGCGACACCGTCGGCGCGTACCTCCCGGACTACCCGGACGCCACCGTGCGCTCGCGGGTGACGGTGGCGCACCTCCTGTCGCACACCGGCGGGCTGGGCTCGTACTGGAACGCGCGCTACGCCGAGCGGCGGACGTCGGTGCGCGACGTGGCGGCGTACCTCGCCCTCTTCGCCGACGAGCCGCCGTCGTTCGCGCCGGGCGAGCGCTACCAGTACAGCAACGGGGGCTTCATCGTCCTCGGCGCCATCATCGAGAAGGTGACGGGGACGAGCTATTACGACTACGTGGCGCGGAACGTCGTCGCCCCGGCGGGGATGACCGGCACCGGCTTCCCCTCGCTCGACGAGCGCGTCGGGATGGCGATGGGCTACACGGCGCCCCGCCTGGGCTCCGGGCCCCGGCGCGCGCCCGACTTCCGCCAGCCGGCGCCCGACCGCGTCCCGGCCACCGCGATGCTCCCCGGGCGCGGCGGCCCGGCCGGGGGCGGCGCCTCGACGGTGGGCGACCAGGCGCGCTTCATCCGGGCGCTCGCCCAGGGGAAGCTGGTGGGTGCCGCCATGGTCGACTCGCTCTGGACGGCGCGCGCCACGCCGGGGCCGGAGGGCCGCGGCCAGCCGCCGTACGGCTACGGCTTCGTCCTCCGCCAGACGCCGCTGGGACGCGCGGTGGGGCACCCGGGCGGGAGCGACGGCGCGGGCGGCTTCCTCCAGCACTACCCGGAGCGGGGGATCACCGTCTCCATCCTGGTGAACGTCGACCCGATGGTCACCTTCGAGGCCCTCGCCCGCATCGAGCGGGAGCTGGCGCGGGCGGGGTGAGGCCGGCCGTCGCAGAAGACGGAGGCCGCGAGGGGAGGGGAGCGCGAGGGGCGCCGGGGACGGCGCCCCTCCTTCGTTCCCGGCCGGGCGATTCGCGGCCTGGAGACGGGAAGCTTGAGCGGGGGAGGGAATCCGGTCTTCTTGGTCCGTCCCCCGCCGCTCTGAACGCGGCATCGCATCCCTCCCGAGGTACGAATGTCACGGACGTTCGCGCCCCCCGCCCACAGGCTGGAGCCCTGGAAGCCCGCCGCGCCCGCGCTCGCCCCGCGGGTGACGCACCCGGGCGACGCCGTCGAGCGCGACGCCGACGCGGCCGCGCGGCGGGCGCTGTCGCGCACGGCGCCCTCTGCTTCGCCGTTCGC
>DATACF010000742.1:0-12779 GCA_036259235.1 Longimicrobium sp.
AAGACGCCGCCCGGAATCGCGGGCGGCGTCGTTTCGTCGTCTGGGCCGTCGTAAGAAAGGCCGGCTAGAGGAGCGGCGGGTTGTCGCGCACGCCCAGGACGCCCATCTGCCGCGCCTTCGAGCCGCCGCGGTGCGAGAAGAAGTCCGGCGGGCCGCAGCGCGTGCAGTGCGCCGAGAGGGTGATCTGCGCCGCGGGGACGCCCAGCGCGAGGGCGCGCTCGAAGATGCCGGCGCGGAGGTCGATCGGCGTGGGCGCGGACGGAGGGTCGCGGTCGGGATGGACGCCCGCGTGGACCTCGGGGCCCACCTCGTAGCACGCGCCGCAGATGGCGGGGCCGCAGTGCACCCAGACCGCGGCGGGCGCGGCCTGCCAGCTCTCCATGACGCGGTGGATGCCGCGCTCCACGATCCCCGCGGCCGTCCCCCGCCACCCCGCGTGCAGGAGCGCCACCGCGCGGTGCTCGGCGGAGACCACCGAGACGGGGACGCAGTCGGCGACGCCGACGGAGAGGAGGAGGCCGGGGCGGTCGGTGACGTGGCCGTCGAAGCCGTCCATCACCAGCACCCCGGGCGCACCGCGCTCGTGGTGGACCCAGAGGTCGGCCCCGTGCACCTGGCGCGCGTGCGCCACCGTCTCCATCTCCGTCGCCGCCAACAGCGCCCGCCAGCGGTCGAGCGCCGCGCCCACCGGCTGCACCCCCGCCAGCCCCAGGTCGAACGGCGCCTCCCCCTCGCCCCGCCCCGTCGTCCCCTGCACCAGCCAGGGGAACCGCTCGCTCCACTCCGGGTGCACCCAGAGCGGCACCTCGCCCGCGAGGCGCCGCTCCTCCACGATCCTCGGCTCCGTCGCCGTCGCCATCAGATCGCCGGTCCCCCGTCTCCCGTCCGCCCGTGCGTCGAGGTCCCGTCCTCCCCCTCCACCGCCGGCCCGCCGTCCCCCGGCACCGTTCCGCCGGTCGATCCCGTCGAGCCGGTCGCGTACGAGCCGCCGGTCGATCCCGAGCCCGTCGAGGCCGACCCGAACGCGCTGCCGGAAGAGCCCGCGGACGAGGTGGAGCCCGCGTCGCTCAGCCCCGGACCGCCGTCGCCGGGGACGCCGGAGGTGGGCGAGGCGGACGCGGTCGCGCCGGTGGAGGCCGCGAGCGCGTGGCCGCCGGTGTGGGCGTCGATGCGGCGGCGGAGCTCGGCGACCTCCGCCTTGAGCGCGTCGAACTCCTTGCGCGGGACGACGTCGACGCGGTCGCGGACGTCGCCCATGGCCTCCTGGGCGCGGGCCATGGCGGCGTTGAGGGCGTCCTTGGCGCGCTCGGGCCGCAGGTCGCCGCGGTCCATCGCCTCCTTGAGCGTCTCCTCGACCGCGTCCTTGAACGCCGTCAGGATCCCGATTCCCGAGCGGATCCCCTCGCCGATCCCCGGCCGGCTCCCGCCGCCCGTCGAGCGCCCGCTCGCGCCCGGATCGGAGACCGGACCCGAGCCCGCCCCCGTCGTGCTGTCCGTCATCGCTCCACCTCCGTCTCTAAGTCGTGCTCACGTACTCCCGTGCTTCGTACCGAAACGCACTCACGCACTGACGCACTCCCGCACTTTCGTGACTTACGGAGCCCCTTCCCGCGAGTCCGTCTTCTGGATGTCGGCGCCGAGCGCCCGCAGCCGCTCGTCGATCCGCTCGTAGCCGCGCTCGATCTGGCCGATGTTGTAGATGTGGCTCTCGCCGTCCGAGGCCAGCGCGGCGATCAGGAGCCCCATCCCGGCGCGGATGTCGGGGCTCTCGACGACGCCGCCGTGGAGACGCGAGGCGCCCATCACCAGCACCCGGTGCGGGTCGCAGAGGACCAGCCGCGCCCCCATCGCCACCAGCTTGTCGGCGAAGAACATCCGCGACTCGAACATCTTCTCGTGCACCAGGATCGTCCCCTCGCACTGCGTCGCCGTCACCAGCGCGATCGAGGTGAGGTCGGCGGGGAAGGCGGGCCAGGGGCCGTCGTCGATCTTGGGGATGTGGCCGCCCAGGTCCTGGTGCACCCGCATCTCCTGGTCGGCCGCGATGAAGAGGTCCTTCCCCCGGATCTCGGGGCGGATCCCCAGCCGCTCGAAGCCGATCAGCGTGCTGTCGAGGTGCTCCGGCGCCGCGTCGGCGATGGTCAGCTCGCTCCGGGTGACCGCCGCCAGCCCGATGAACGAGCCGATCTCGATGTGGTCGGAGGTGATCCGGAAGCGCCCCCCGCCCAGTCGGCCGGCCCCCTCGATCAGGAGCGTCCCCGTGCCGATCCCGTCGATCTTCGCCCCCATCCCGACGAGCATGTTGCAGAGGTCCTGGACGTGCGGCTCGGCCGCGGCGTTGCGGATGCGCGTGGTCCCCTTCGCCAGCGCCGCCGCCATCACCGCGTTCTCCGTCCCCGTCACGCTCGGCTCGTCGAGGAACATGTCGCCCCCCCTGAGCCCGCCCTCCGGCGCCCGGACATGGAAGCCCTCGGCGTCGTGCTCGAAGCGCGCGCCCAGCTTCTGGAAGGCCAGGAAGTGCGTGTCCACCCGCCGCCGCCCGATGACGTCGCCGCCGGGCGGGGGGAGCTGCATCCCCCCCGTGCGCGCCAGCATGGGGCCCGCGAGGAGGATGGAGGCGCGGATCTTGGCCGTCTGCGAGGCGTCGAGCTGCGTGTGCCCCACGTCCTTGGCCCGGACCCGCACCTCGTTGTCGCCGGTCCACTCCGTCTCGGCGCCGAGGACCTCCAGGAGCTGGAGGAGAGTGAGGACGTCCTTGATCCGGGGGACGTTCTCCAGGATCACCTCCTCCTCGGTGAGGAGGGTCGCGGCCAGCATCGGCAGGGCCGCGTTCTTGTTACCGTTGGGACGCACGGTCCCATGCAGGCGGCGCCCGCCCTGGACGACGAACTTGGGCACTCCGTCTTCTCCCGTATCCGGATAGCGAAGGCGCGCGGCCGGAAGGGGGCCGTGCGCCGTTTTCTGCGGGGACGCCAGGGGAAGCGCAAGATGCGTGCGCGCCCCCGGACCGTCTCCCCGCCCCGTCGACGATGTCCTCCGCCGCCAACGTAGCCGCCCCGCCGACGCCCCGTCAACGCCGCCCGGGCGGTCCGCGGGAAGGCAGGCGCCGCCTCGCGTTTTCTTGACACCCGTTCCGCGCGGCAGGTAAGATTCCGGGCCCGTCCCCGCGCCGGCGGGGCGCCGCTCCTCCCCACGCTCGAGAAGGGCCGGACGTGCAGCTCCTGGTCGCCGTCATCAACCGCGAAGAGCAGGTCGAGGAGGTCCTCTCGGCGTTCCTGGAGCTGGGGATCACCGGCGCCACCGTCCTCGACAGCCAGGGGATGGGGCGCCTCCTCCACGCCGAGGTGCCGATCTTCGCGGGGCTGGAGGCGTTCGCCGGGACGTCGCGCCCGCGCAACCTCACCATCCTCAGCGTCATGGACGACCGCAAGGTCGACCGCGCCATCGAGGCGGTGGAGGAGATCTGCGGGGTGGGCCGGCGGGGGGCCGGGATCGTGTTCACCGTCCCCGTGGGCCGCGTGGTGGGGCTGGCGCCCGAGATCGGGGACGAGTGAAGGGGTTCGATCCGCGCTCCTTGCGCGTCCGCGTCGAGCAGATGGCGTGCGCCGCCGGCGAGCCCGAGGTCAACCTCGGCCGCATCGCCCGCGCGCAGGAGGAGGCCGGGCGCGAGGGCGTCCACCTCCTCGTCACCCCCGAGCTCTCGGCGACCGGCTACGACGTCCGCGACCGCGTCCACGCCCTCGCCCTGCCTACGTCCGACCGCCCGTACCCGTCGCTGGCGAAGGGGCCGGACGTCGTCGTGGGGACCGTCGAGCGCGACGCGGCCTTCGTCCCCTACAACGCGGGGCTCCACCTCCGCGGGGGGGCCGTCCTCCACCGCCACCGCAAGCTCTACCTCCCGACCTACGGGATGTTCGACGAGGGGCGCTGGTTCGGCCGGGGCGAGCGGGTGCGGGCGTACGACGCGGGCGGGGGGTGGCGGATCGGGCTGATCGTCTGCGAGGACCTCTGGCACCCGGCGCTCACCTGGCTCCTGGCCGCCGACGGCGCGCACCTGATCCTGGTCCAGACCGCGGCCGCCGGGCGGGGCGCGCTGGAGGGGGGCGCGGGCGGCGGGCGCTTCGCCTCGTGGGACGCGTGGGAGCACCTGGCGCGCGCGGCGGCCGTCGCCTACGGCGTCTACGTCGTCGTCGCCAACCAGGCGGGGGCCGACGGGCCGCTGGTCTACGCGGGCGGGTCGATGATCGTCGGCCCCGGCGGCGAGATGCTGGCCCGCGGCGACGACCTGGCGGAGGACCGCCCCACCGCCGACCTCTCCCTCGACGCCGTCGCCGCCGCGCGCCGCCCGTACAGCCACGCCCGCGACGACGACCCGCGCCTGGTGCTGCGCGAGGTCCAGCGGCTGGTCGAGGGCCGGGGATGACGGAGTCCGCGGCGAGCGGAGCGCGCGAGCGGCGCCTGGCCGAGATCGTCGGCGCGGTGGCCCGCCGCCTCCTGGCCGACCGGGACGCGAGCCGGATCGCGCTCCTCGACGACGGCGGCCCCGAGGCGGCCCTCGCGGCGCGGATCCTGGGCGCCGCGCTGGGGCCGGGCGCCGTGGTGCGGGTGACGGCGGAAGAGGGGGAGGTGGAACCCGTCTTGCACGGCGTGCGCGGCGCCACCCCCGCCGAAGCCGCGACGGAGCTCCGGCGGATGCGCGCGCGGCTGGTCCCGGCGGCGCTCCCCGCCAACCCGGCGAACAAGACGGCGCTCCTCCTGGGGGGCGAGCTCCCCCCGGAGCCCTTCTTCCCCCTGGGCGACCTCTGGGCCGGCGAAGTGGCGGCGCTGGCCGGCGGGTGGTCGGCCCCCGACGCGGCGCGCAGGGCGATCGAGCGCGCGGGAGGCGTGGAGAAGGCCGACGACGCGCTCCGGCGGCTGGTCGACCGGCGCGACCCCGCGGCGCTCGACGGGCTCCGCCCCGCCGGGGCGAAGGCCCTCCGCGCCGCGCTGGCCCGCGGGCGCGCCTCGCGCGTGCACCCGCGCGTCGTGCCGAAGCTGGGCGCGCGCACGCTGGGTGTGGACCTGTTCGAGTGAAAAAAAGTCCTAAGTCCTAAGTCCTGAGTGCCAGGTCAGCGATCCTGCACCCGGACGAGACCATCGAAGCGGCACGCTCTCCCGACGAGGACCCGAGCTTGATCTCCCCTCTCTCCTATTCCCTCGCCCTGGCGCAGGCCACGCCGGCCACCGTCGTGGTGCAGCAGAAGCCCGACTGGCAGCTGTGGATCGAGGCCGCGTCGGCCATCGCGAACATCGTCATCGCCGTCGCGCTCCTCCTGATCGGCTTCGGCGTGATCTTCGCGGCGCTCAAGGTGAAGCAGCTGATCCGCAAGGTCGACGAGCACGCCCAGAAGGCGCGCGTGGACCTGGCCCCGGCCATCCGCAACGTCACCGCGGTGAGCGAGAACCTGAGCTTCATGAGCAGGACCGTCCGCAAGGACGTCGAAAGCCTGAGCGACTCCGTCACCGCCGCCGGCCGCCGCCTCCAGCGCGCCGCCGAGACCGCCGAGCACCGGGTGGGCGAGTTCAACGCGCTGATCGGCGTCGTGCAGGAGGAGGCCGAGAGCCTCTTCGTCACCACCGCCTCCACCGCCCGCGGCTTGCGCGCCGGCGCCGACGCCTTCCGCCGCTTCCAGACCGACCGCGCCCTCGGCCGGGGCCGCCGCGAGGACGACCCGGTGGTGGGCGAAGCGGAAGACGACCGGCTGGACCACGAAGTCGGCGACCGCGAGCTCGAGATCCGGATCGCCCGCGCCGAAGCGCGCGACATCGACCCGGACCGGGTGTTTTGAAGAAGAGAAAGTCCTGAGTCCTAAGTGCCAAGTCCTGAGTGCCCAGTGCCGAGTAAGCATCTTGCACGCGTCACCGGCGCCAAGACTGACTACTTAGGACTCAGGGCTCAGGACTCAGGACTTCTGTTCACGGACTCAGGACCTCCCACGGAGCCATCGATGCCTCGACAGGACACCACCGACTTCCTGACCGCCTTCGCCGTGGGGACGCTCCTGGGCGTGGGCGCCACCCTCCTCCTGCGCCCGGCGCCGCGCTCGGCGCGCGAGCGGCTGGCGCGCGAGCTGAAGCCGTACGGGAAGAAGATGCGGCGGAGCGCGGGGAAGGCGCGGCGGGCCATCCGCGAGGGGGCCGGCGCCACCGGCGAGGTGGCCGGCGAGGCCATCGACGCGGGGAAGGAGCTCCTCTCCGAGTTCCGCGACGAGGTGCAGCGCATCCTGGCCGAGGCGCGCGACGAGCTGCGCTCTCTCTCCGAGGACCGCGCCGTCGACCGGCGCCGCCCCGCCGGCCGCGCCCGCGACGGGGCCGACGACTGAAGGAGCCGCGCACCATGCTGGCCGTCGTCCTCGCCCTCCTCCTCGTCGTCTGCCTCCCCGACCCCGCGTGGGCGTGGGGGCCGGGGACGCACGCGTACCTGGGCGCGCAGCTCCTCCAGCAGCTCCACCTCGTCCCCGAGGCGGTCCGCGTGGTCCTGGCCGCGCACCCGTTCGACTTCCTCTACGGGTCGCTGGCCGCCGACATCTCGCTCGCCAAGAAGTACGTCCCCGTGGGGCGCCACTGCCACCACTGGCACATCGGCGAGGAGATCCACGCCTCGGCCGACACCGACCGCCTCCGCGCCGTGGGGTACGGCTACCTGGCGCACCTGGCCGCCGACACCATCGCCCACAACTACTTCGGCCCCCGCCAGCTCCTCCTCACCTCCTCCACCAAGGGGCTGGGGCACTCGTACTGGGAGGCGCGGATGGACATCCAGCTGGGCGAGGAGTACATGCGGCTGGCCCGCCGCGCGGTCACCGGGCACGACCACTCGGCCGCCGACGCGCTCTTCGACCGGGTCCTCTCGGCCACCCTCTTCTCGTTCCAGACCAACCGGCGGATCTTCCGGGGGATGATCCGCTTCCAGGACAACGAGCGCTGGCACTCCATCTTCGGCAACATCGTCACCCGCTCGCGGTGGGAGCTCGCGGACTCCACGGTCGAGGGGTACCTGGTGCGCTCGTTCGACTACGTGGTCGACTACCTCTCGCGCCGCGCCGGGGCCATCCCCGCCGCCCTCGACCCCATCGGCGAGCGGAACCTGGAGCTCTCCAAGAAGGTCCGTCGCCTGGCGCTGCGCGACGGCGCCTGGGAGCGCCCCGAGCTCCTCGGCGAGATGGCCGACGAGTTCTTCCCCCTCCCCGACATCCCCTTCGGCCACCTCCACGTTGACGGGGCGAAGCTCTCCGGCGGCGGCTCCTCCTCCTACTGAGGCGCGGCGGACCTCGTCCCCGCCCTCCCTCGCGCGTCCCCGCCGCGGGGCTGGATTGTCGGCCGCCGCAATTGTACATTGTGGACGTCAAGTATACAAAGTAAACACCGTCCGCCGAACTGGACGGCGGAAGGGATGCCGGCGTTCCGCTCCCAATCCGCCACCTGCAAGACAAACCGCGCCTGTTCTCCCGGTGGCGCATTCCATACGGTGACTTGCGCCCTGCAAACTGGACGACGATTATGAGTCTACCGATCCCGCCCGACTTCGAGCGCGCCGTCCTGGAGCGCGTGCGCGCGGGCATGTACGAGTCCGTCGAAGAGGTGCTCCGCGCCTGCCTGGAGGCGCTGGAGCGCGAGGAGGAGAACCGCGGCATGAGCACCGAAGACCTCCGGCGCGAGATCCGGCGCGGGCGCGAGCAGCTCGACCGGGGCGAAAGCCTCCCGGGCGACGAGGCGTTCCGCCTCCTTCGCGAGCGCCGGGAAGGCGCGGACGGTTGAGCGGCTACGTCGTCTCCGACCTCGCGTACGAGGAGATCCGCGGCGAGGTGGATCGCCTCGACCACGAGACCGGCGGCCCCGACGCGGGCGACCGCCTGGCCGAGGGCTTCAGGAAGGCCTTCGAGCGGATCGCCGCGCACCCGCGCCAGGGGAAGGACCGCTCGCGCATCGACCCGGGCCTACGCAGCATTCCATGGGGGCGCTACACGATCTTCTACTACGCGCACCCGTCGCTCGTGGAGATCGCGCGCGTCCTTCACCAGAAGCAGAGCGTAGCGCTGGCGTTCGGGCTGGAGGAGGACGCGGAGGGCGTGTAGCCACTCAGCCGCCCCCGCTTCGATACGCCTAAAAACTGGACAGTTAGGACAGGAAGCCGAATCGAGCGCCGGAACAGGCGACTGCGTATGCCTCGGCCGAAACGCATTCAGGTGGAGCGGGAGGCGCTCCGACGCGCGCTCCAGGTCGGGCTCGACGAGTTGGACCGCGGAGAAGGAGTTCCGCGCGACGAGGCGCTGGCGCTGCTGCGCCAGTGGCGCGCGGAAGACGTGCCTGAGTGACGCTGTTCGCAGTTCCCTTTCCACGACCAACGATTGACACACGGAGGAGGCGCAATGAGCTTTCGTGCGGAAGCCACTGCAAGACGAGAGGTTGCGATGAGCCTGAACATCCCCCCCGAGGTCGAGCGCGCCATCCGCGAGCGCGTCGAGCTGGGACAGTACGAATCGACGGGCGACGTCCTCCGCGCCGCCTTGGAGGCGCTCGGAGATCGCGAGCTCAACTGTGGACTGACGCTCGAGGAGCTGCGGCAGGAGGTCCAGATTGGGCTGGATGATCTCGACGAAGGACGGAGCATGTCGAGAGACGAGGTGCTGACGCGTCTGCGGGAGTTACGGAAGGGAGTCCGCGTCTGAAGACCTGGCGCTACTCCGCCCAAGCGTTTCGTGATCTGCTGGAAGCACTGGCCTACCTGGACGATCAGACGGAGGAGTCCCAAGCCGGAGACCGCCTGGTTCATGCCATCGCGGCGGCGTGTGACCGAATCGCCGCGTTTCCGCAGATCGGACGTAAACGAGACGAGTTACGACAGGGTCTGCGAAGCTTTCCCGTTGGACGCTACGTCGTTCTTTACCGAACCAAGTCGCGGGGCGCGGAAACGATCGAAATCGCTCGTATTCTGCACCAGCGCCAGAATCTGCTGAAGGCGTTTCCTCCGCGGAAGCTCAAGAACAACGACTGACGCGGCATGGAATCGCCCAAACGTAGCCTGGAACAGGGTCGGCCGCGCGAGCTCTCACGCGGCCGGACTTGTTTCGTTTCGCCCTGTCGATCCAACTCATATCACTCCCCCGGCTCGAAGCTCCCGGTGCGGAGGAAGCGGGCGGTGAGGCGGTGGACGCCGGGGCGGTCCATGATGAAGGTGTGGGCGGCGGGGACCACCACGTGGGCACGCGCGCCGGGGAGGCGCGTCTCGTCGACCGACACCTTGCCGTCGCGCGCGCCGGCGATCACCCCGACCTCGACGCCCGCGGGCGCGGCGGGGAGGGCGCGCACCGTGCTCCCGGACGTGCGCAGCTCGGCGATGGGCGGCATCACGCGCGACAGGTACGGCGACCAGCGGTCGGCGGCGGCCGAGCCCTGGTTGGGCGGGGCCAGCATCACCACGCGGCCCACGCGGCCGGGGGCGTCGTTCGCCAGCATCCAGCGGACGATGACGTTCCCCAGGCTGTGCCCCACGAAGTGCACCCGCGGCGCGCCGCCCAGGTCGCGCTCCACGTCACGCGCCAGCGCCTCACCCAGCGCGGGGACGGAGTCGGTGTAGCTGGAGTAGCCCCAGTTGACCACGCGGTAGCCCCGGCGCTCGAGCGACTGGCCCATCCACCACATCGACGCCCGCGTCCGCCCCATCCCGTGCACCAGCACGACGAGCTCGCGGTCGTCCCCGGCCGGGGCCTCCCCCGCCCGCTGGTCGAGCGACACCGCCCCCGCCGCGCCGCCCAGGCCCAGCAGCAGCGCGGTCGAAAGGAACGCGACTCTTCGTCGCCAGCCCGTCGTCGGCAGGTCCTTCCTCATCCTTCGTCGCTCAAGAGTCCCACTCGATCACATCGACGCCGTTCTCTACGCAGCATCCCGCCCACCGGGTTTCGATGCCTCGGAATCCGCCGGCGCTCGCCCCACCACGCGGATCCCGCCCACGGGAGTCCGCGAAGGCGGACTTCGCGCCGTCGTTGCAGCGGTTTCAACCGCCCGGCGCGGGCTCTCCCCTGCGCGCCGTTATCTCTCCACCTGGAAGCGAGACTCCTTCCTCGCGCCGTCCCTTCCACGATCCAGCCACGAGCGCATCCGGATCCGAAGCTCCACGCCCCCCCGCAGTCTTACTCCCACTCCCGCGTCAGGTTCGCGTAGCGGACGACGACCGTCTTCCGCCCCACGCCGTCGAAGTCGATCGACGCCTTCACGTCGCCGCCGAAGCCGCTGAGCGAGGCCACCGTCCCCGCGCCGAACTGCGGGTGCCGCACCCGCGACCCCTTGGTGAGCGACACCGGCTCCTGCGAGTCGGAATAGTCCACCTGGTACGACTCGTCCTCGTCGTCGGTGCGGCGCGGCGGCGGCGCGATCCCCAGCCGCTGGCGCCGCGTGCCCGTGTTCAGCCCCGCCCCGAACCCCCGCCACGGCTGCGCGAAGGACGACGTCGGCCGCTCCGTCACCCGTGGCGTCTGGCGCGTCTCCAGGAGGTCCTTGGGCACCGACTCCAGGAACGACGACGGCACCGAGTCCATGAACTGCCCCCCGCGCCGCCGCCGCCGCGCGTACGCCAGGTACAGCTTCCGCTCCGCCCGCGTGATCCCCACGTAGAAGAGGCGCCGCTCCTCCTCCAGCTGCTCCCGCTCGTCGGCGGCGCGCATCAGGGGGAAGAGCCCCTCCTCCAGCCCCGTGATGAAGACCACGGGGAACTCCAGCCCCTTCGCGTTGTGGAGCGACATCAGCGACACCGCGTCGGCCGAGGCGTCGTGCTGGTCGATGTCGGCCACCAGCGCCACGTGCGCCAGGAAGAGGTCGAGGGCCCGCGGCGCCTCCTCCCCCGCCTCCTCCAGCTCCCGCATCAGGTCGGGGTCCTCGTCCAGGAGCCGCGCCTGGAGGTCGGCCGCCCCCGCGATCAATTCCTCCACGTTGTTCACGCGGTCCTTCCCCTCCGGCCCCTCCTCCGCCAGCGCCTGCAACAGCCCCGACGACGCCACCAGGTCGCGGAGGAGGACGTCGAGCGACACCGTCCCCTGCCGCGCCAGCGCCGCGTGCTTCGCCACCAGCCCCGCCAGCTCCGGGAGGCGCGCCGCCGCCTGCCCGCGGATGGTGTCGATCTCCCCGGCGCGCTCCGCCGCCGCCAGGAGCGGGATCCCCCGCGCCGCCGCGAACTCCGCCAGCCGCGCCACCGACGTGTCGCCGATCCCGCGCTTCGGCACGTTGACGATCCGTAAGAAAGCCTCGTCCGCCGCCGGGTTCGCCACCAGCCGGAGGTACGCCAGCGCGTCCTTGATCTCGCGCCGCTCGTAGAAGCGGATCCCGCCGATCACCCGGTACGGCATCCCCTCGCGGCGGAGCGCCTCCTCCAGCGCCCGGCTCTGGGCGTTGGTGCGGTAGAGGCAGGTGAAGTCCTTCAGCTTCAGCGTGGGGTCGTCGCCGATCCGGGCGTTGATCTCGTCGGCCACCCACTGCGCCTCGTCCATCTCGTCGGCGCACTCCACCAGCGTCAGCCGCTCCCCCACCGCGTTGTCGGTGCGGAGCGTCTTCCCCTTCCGCTTCGTGTTCTCGGCGATCACCCGGTTGGCCGCGTCGAGGATCGACTGCGTCGAGCGGTAGTTCTGCTCCAGCCGGACGACGCGGGCCGCGGGGAAGTCCTTCTCGAAGTCGAGGATGTTGCGGATGTCGGCCCCCCGCCACCCGTAGATCGACTGGTCGTCGTCGCCCACCACGAAGAGGTTGCCGTGCTCCTCGGCCAGGAGGCGCAAGAAAACGTACTGCGCGCGGTTGGTGTCCTGGTACTCGTCGACGAGGAGGAAGCCGAAGCGCGCGCGGTACTCCTGGAGGACCCGCTCGTTCGTGCGGAAGAGCTCCACCGGCTTCACCAGGAGGTCGTCGAAGTCGAAGGCGTTGTTGTCGCGGAGCGCCTTCTGGTAGAGCGGGTAGGCGTCGGCCACCCGCAGCTCGAAGGCGTCGCGGGCGCTCTGCGCGTACGCCTCGGGCGAGACGAGCTCGTTCTTGGCCGCCGAGATCGCGTGGTGGATCGCCTTCGGCGGCCAGCGCTTGACGTCGAGCTTCAGCTCGTCGCGGACGATGCGGCGGGTGAGGCTGTCGGTGTCGTCCGCGTCGTAGACCACGAACCCCGGCGTCCACCCCAGCCGCGAGGCGTGGCGGCGGAGGATGCGCGCGCCGATGGCGTGGAAGGTCCCCGTCCACATCCCCGCCGGCTCCTTCCCCAACAGCTTGCGGACGCGCTCGCGCATCTCGCCCGCCGCCTTGTTGGTGAAGGTCAGCGACAGGATCGACGCCGGGTCGACCCCCATCTCCTCGATCAGCCAGGCGATGCGGTGCGTCAGCACGCGCGTCTTCCCCGATCCGGCGCCTGCGAGCACCAGCAGCGGGCCCTCGAAGTGCGCCGCGGCTTCGCGCTGCTCGGGGTTCAGGTGTGACAGGTCGACGGGCATTCGTTCGGTTGTGCGGGTCGGATGATTCGGTCGCGACGGATGAGCTTGGGCGCGTGGGCGGACTCCGTCAACTACAACTTCGACGCTGGGCTTGGGCGTGTCCCTCCGCTGCGCTCCGGGCCGGGCTCCGCGCCGTCGCAAACGGTAGTATCGTTTGCTACGGCGCCCGCAGCCCGGCCCGGAGCGCAGCGGAGGGACACGCCCAAGCCCAGCGTCGAAGTTGTAGTTGACGGAGTCCGCCCACGCGCCCAAGCTCATCCGTCGCGACCGAATCATCCGACC
>DATACF010000743.1:0-3653 GCA_036259235.1 Longimicrobium sp.
CCCCCCGCCCCCGGCGCGGGCCAGGACGTCCACGTCGACGGCGAGGACGCCGGGGACCGACTGGACGGCCGCCATCACCTCCGAGAGGCGCACCCCCTCGCCGAAGCGCCGCGCGCCGAAGGAGAAGCGCGCCCGGAGGGCGTCGTCGACCGCCGCCTTCACCCGCGCGGGGTCGCGGTCGGGGGCGGGGCGCACGGTGGCGGCCACGCGGAAGGGGACGCGCCGGTACGGGCGCACCCGCACGGGGACGCGCGGGTCGCCCGCCCCCGCCAGCGCCCCCAGGAGGCGGAGGTGGAGGGGCCCGCCTTCGGGGACGTCGTCGCCGTCGGGGCCGGCCACGGTGAGGAAGACGCCGCGCCCCCCCGCCTCCCACGTCCACACCGCGTGCGCCTTGGCCACGCCCGAGAAGGCGCGGGCGAAGTCCTCGTAGTCGCGGAGACTGACGACGCGGTCGAGGGTGAGGACCGTCACCGGGGCGTTGGCGCGGGCGTCCTCGCGCTCCTGGGGGTCGGCGCCCCCGGAGGCGGCCACGGGGTTGTCGACCGACTTCACCCCCAGCTCGCGCGTCATCAACAGGCTCAGCTGCCCGGCGCGGACGTTCCCCACCCGGCCGATCCCCTTCCGGTAGACGGCGCGGACGTTCTCGGCCCCCGTGGGGAGGCGCGCCCCCTCCACCCCGTCGCCGAAGTGGACGGTGGTGGTCCCGTCGTCCTGGCGGCGCGTGGTGAAGACGCGCTCGCGGGGGCCGCGGGCGTAGAGGGCGGGGACCTCGCGCCACTTCAGGTCGCCCACCCGCACCTCCAGCGTGCTCTCGCCCCCCGCGGGGCCCTCGGCGGGGGTGTGGGTGAGCGGCTTCTGGCGGAGGGCGAAGCGCTGGAAGGCGAGCCCCGCGTCGCCGCTCCCCAGCCGCTCGGCCACCGTCTCGCCGTGGGTGGCGGGGGCCACGTTCCCCAGGACGCGCGCGGTGGCGCGGTCGTAGACCTGCCGCAGGGGGTCGCGGAAGACGAGGACCGGGTGCTCCGGGTCGTCCATCTCCACCTCGGCGATCACGGCCAGCTCCGCCGCCTCCTCGCCCCCCGCCTCGCCGGGGAGGATCTCGTACCCGTCGGAGAGGGCCAGGAAGCGCCCCTCGCGGCCCCACGCGTCGCGCACGGTCAGCCGCTCCATCCCGTCGTCGATGGGGACGATCTCGATCGGGGCGAGGAGGTGGAGGATCGCCCCCTGGCCGATGGGGGCGATCTCCTCGTCGTCCTCGTCCATCAGCACCAGCTGGTCCGAGAGCGCGCGGACGCGGGGGCGTAAGGATCGGACGATCACCTCGCGCCCGGGCTCCAGCGGGTCGATCCCCGCCTCCAGCTCCACCGTGTCGTCGTCCACCAGCTCGCGGATCGGGGCCTCGGCGAGCTCCAGCCGCTCGCTCTGGACGTAGACGGCGGTGCCCCGGAGGGGGATGTCGTCCGGGTCGATGTTCGCGTCGACGTCGGCCGTCGTCACCTTCAGCGAGAGCGAGAACGCCGACCGCGTCCGCTCGCGGACCTTCTGCACGCGGCGGACGAAGGACCCGTTGGGGGGGAGGAGGACGATCCACCCCCCGGGGACGACGCGCGGGTAGACGCCGTCGAGGTCGATCTCGTCGTCGTCGTCGCCGGTGGCGCGGAAGCTCGGCCAGACGGTGTCGACCGGGTCGGGGTCGTTCACCCCCGTCCCGAGGAAGAGCCTCCGCGTGGTCACGGCGAGGAGGCGGAAGTCGGGGGCGTTGTGGCCGAAGAGCGCCGCCCGCTGGCGGAGGGCGTGCAGCGTCGCCCCGTCCGTCAGGTCGACCCCCACCGGCTGGTCGAGCGTCACCCACGTCCGCCCGGCCGCCGCGTCCGGCGCCACCGCGGCGGCGAAGCGGAAGGCCCAGGCCGTGCTGGCGGGGCTCGTCTCCCGCGCCGCGCCCACCAGGAGGAGGGCGTCGCCGGGCTGGACGGCCGCCGGGGCGCCCTTCACCCACACCCCCGTCGTCCACGCCTCGATCCGCTGCGGCTCGGTCTGCCGCGCCCGCATGGCGTTCCACCCCGGGCGGGCGACGACCGCCGCGCCGGTCTCGAAGGTCTGCGGCGCCTCCTTCGGGCCGGGGAGGCTCTGCACCTTCGTCCCCGCCACGATCGTCACCTCGGCCGGGGCGCCGGGGGCCTCCTCCAGCGTGAAGGCGAGGTGCGTGGCCGCCGCGACGCCGGGGCGGAGCTCGTAGCCGATGGCGCGCGCCAGCTCCAGGACCGAGCGGCGCTCGGTGGCGGTGCGGAGCCAGCTCTCGTTGGCGATCCGCTCCTGGTAGAAGGTGAGGACGTCGCCGACGGTGGCCCAGGCGTCGAGGAGGGCCAGGGTGAAGTCGCCCGAGCGCACCCCCAGGCCGCGGAGCGCGGGGAGGGTGGAGAGCCCGGCGCGCAGGCTCTCCAGGAAGGTGGCGTGCGTCCCCACCCGGTACGCCACCGCGGGGAGGCCGGGGCGGTTGTGCACCGGGAGCGGCGTCGACGCGTCCGTCCCCGCGCAGCACCCGCAGTCGTCCAGCCCGCGCACGCTCTCGTCCAGGGCCGCGCTCATCGTCCCCCTCCCAGCTCCAGGGCCAGCCGCCCGCGGTCGGGGTGGCTGGGGTCGTCGTCGAGGCGGGCCACCTCCAGGCGGCCCATCGTGAGCTCCCCGCTCGCCAGCGCGTCGGTGGCGGGGAGGTCCTGCCGGCGGAAGCGCTTCACCTCGGCCCAGCTCACCCCGGGGACGTCCTGCACGGCGGCGTAGACGTGGCTCAGGTAGACGCTCTGGCCGAAGGTGAAGCGGTCGGGGTGGAAGAGCCCCCGCCGCCCGTCGGCGAAGGCGCGGCTCCCCAGCGCCTCCCGGACGGCCCGCTCCACGTCGCCGCGGAAGTAGCCGGGGCGGACGCAGACGAAGAGCGCCACCTCGACGGGGACGAAGCGCGGCCCGTCGATCTCCAGGTCGTGCCCCGCCATCCGGTAGCGCTCCAGGTGGCGGCGGATCGAGGCCTCGAAGGCCGCGTCCACCGGCCGCCCCCCCACCCGGTCGACGGTGAGGAAGACCGTCCGCCACGACCCCGTCCACCGCGCCGTCCCCTGCGCCCGCTGCACCTCGGGGTGGCGCTCGGCCATCCGCGCGTAGTCGTCGGGGGTCACCGCCCGCTCGGGGGTGCGGAAGGCGGCGGGGGCGGCGGTGCGGATCCGCTCCGCGGCTTCCGGCTCCTCGCCGCCCCGCGCCGGGAGCGGGTTCCGCAGGAGGGCGATCCGGGGGAGGAGGAGGGGGGCGACGACGGCGTGGGCCAGCGCCCGGGCCCCCACGTTCCCCCGCACCCCGTTCCCCACCCGGTACGTCGCGACGAGCGGCGCCCCCTCCGCCGGGCGCTCCCCCGCCAGGTCGTCGCCGAAGCGCAGGCGAGCGCGGCCGTCGTCGTCCATCTCCACCACGAAGTCGCGCGAGAAGCGGCCGCTGGCGAGGAGGTCGCGGCGCGGCCCCCACGGCGGCCCCGCCGCCCCCTCCAGCCGCACCCAGGGGAGGACGCGCGCCCGGTCGTAGCGGAAGGCGCCCTCCGCCGGCCCGGCCGGGTCGAAGTGGCAGACCTCCCCCGCCGCCCCCCCCGCCGGGCAGGCGATCCGCGCCGCGTGCGT
>DATACF010000744.1:0-11295 GCA_036259235.1 Longimicrobium sp.
GCCGCTTTCGAAATGGGATCAGATCCCGCGGCGCCGCACGTAGTCCGCCGCCGCGCGCCGCACCTCGCCGGAGCGCGAGGCCGCGGCCAGCCGCCGGACCGCCAGGTCGAAGGCGTCGGCGTCCTGGGCCCGGGCCGCGGACGGGCGGCGGTACTGCACCGCGCGGATGGCGTAGACCCGCAGGGGCTCGTCGGCGTCCTCGTCCTCCACCACCGGGAGCGCGTACCCGGGGAACGAGTCCGGCGCGGCGGCGTGGAGCGCCCCCATCGCGGCCAGGCGGACCGCCCCCGGCTCGCGCGGGTCCTGGAGGTAGCGGACGAGGTACGGCCGGCTGGGGGCGTACCCGCCGAGGAGGCGGAGGGCCGCCGTCCTCGTCGCCGTGTCGGGCGGCTCCAGCATCGCCCGGTGGAGGGCGGGGAGGGAGCCCTCGTTGAGGCTCGCCCCCAGGAGCTCCACGATCCGGGCGGGCGGGAGGGGCGCGGAGCGCGGCGCGCCGAGCCCCTCCAGCAGCCGCGCCCGCGCCACCTCGTCGTCCTGGAGGGCCAGGACGGCGAAGGCGCGCTCGCGGAGCGCGGGGTCGGGGTCGGCCGTCGTCTCGCGGAGCGCGTCGACCAGCTCGCGCCGCGACGGCCGCGGGGCGTGGGAGAACATCAGGTTCTCCGCCGCCGTCATCGCGGCGTCGCGGAGCGCGGGCGGGGTGCGGCGCGACGCGACCCACGCGGCCACGTCGGACACCAGGGCGCTGTCCTCCCCCAGGACGTGGAGGAGCCCGAGGAGCGCGCGCGCCCGGACCCGGGGCTCCTCGCGCTCGTCGCGGGCCACCGCCGCGGCGCCGGCCCGGTGCTCCGGCTCCAGGAAAGCCTCGGCCTCCTCCGCGGCGCGGACCCGCTCGGCGGCCGGCCGGTCGCGGTCGAGGAAGCGCTCGGAGGCCCGCGCCACCTCCTCGCGGCGGGCGGCGACCTGGGCGCGGAGGGTGTCGGCGCGCGAGGCGCCGGGCTGGGCCGACGCGGCGAGGGGGAGGGCCAGGAGGAGGAGCGGGAGGAGGCGCCGGAGCGCTCCGTGCCCGGTGGATTCGTTCGGTCTCATGGAAGGCCTCTCTCATCGAAGGGGACCGCCGGGTCTCACGAGAAGGGGATGTCGTCGTAGGCGAAGCCGCCCCCCGCGCCGCCCAGCCCCCCCTGGCGGAACTCGACCAGGTCGTGCGGGCGGGGCTGCGCGGGAGGGTAGAGGAGCGCCGGCGCCGCCGCCGGGAATGCCCCGCCCGGCGCCGTCGCGGGGCGGCACGGGTCGCCGGGGGAGACGGCGCCGTTCCACGGCCACATGGTGTCGAGCGCGTGCTGCCCCAGCGCCAGGCACACGCCGGAGGGGGCGTTTCCGAGAAGCGTGTAGCTGCTCGCCTGCGCCGGGTCGTACGTGCCGTTGAGGTGCTGCCACGTCGCCCAGAGCCGGTCGACGTTGGCGTGGAGGAGGAAGAAGAGCGGGTCGCGCACCGCCGGGGCGACCTGGGCGATCCAGTTCCCCGATCCTCCGGCCTGGGTGTGGGCCGGCCCGTGCGGGTTCCCCTCCATGGCCCGGAAGCTCGCGTACGCGCCGCCGAGCGCCAGCGTCGTCGCCTGGCTGATGACCAGCGGCGGGAGCGCGCCGGGGGCGAACGTCGGCTTCCGCTGCACCCCCGCCACCCCCAGCGCCGTCCAGGCGAGGAGCGGGTTGGTCGCCGCGAAGGTGACCTGGTTCCCCGTGTTCGTGATCCCCATGAAGTCGGCGTGGAAGACGTTGATGGCCCCCTGGTCGAACCTCCAGTACGGGAGGGCGACCGAGGGGTCGATCGCCTGGAGCTCCCGCTCGATGCGCAGGACCAGGGCGCGGTGCCAGGGGAGGAAGGCGTGGGCCGTGTGCGGGATGTTGCCGTCGGAATGCGCCTGCGTCGAGGCCACCGCGTGGATCGCCCGGAAGTCGTCGTAGTTGTTCATCTGCAGGTTGAGCGTCGCCATCGCGCGGAGGAAGCGGTCGCGCTCGTCGGCCGTGAGCGTGTTGGCGTTCTTCCGGACGCGCACCATCAGCGCCTTCCGTCCCAGCACCACCCCGTCCGGACGGTCCTCCTTCGCCTCGATCACCGCGTCCTTGTCGCGGGTGCTGGGGTGGCCGAACTCCCCCGCCAACACGAACGGCACCCAGGCGCCGCTCTGCGGGAGCGTGAGGGTCAGCGCGGGCTGCGTGGCCGTCGTCCCCGCGGGCCACGGGTTCTGGCTCGCGGCGAAGAGGAGCTGCCCTCCGGGCCCGCCGGGGTCCATGTTCCGCAGCACCACGGTGTAGGCCCCGGACACTTCGTTGCCGTTGGCGATGCGGGCCCGCGCCTGCGTCGGCGACCAGGTGACGTAGTCGTCGACCGTGGCCGCCGTGTTGTTGATCTCGATCTCCACCATCGGGAGCCGCTCGGTGGGGCGGGTGGGGATGCTGGCGCACGCGGCCAGGTGCGCCAGCAGCGCCAGCACGGGCGCGGCCGGGAGGGAGAGGGTACGCATGATCGTCACCTCTTGAATCGGGGAGCATGAACCGGCGTTGGACGAGGGGGTTCGTCCGCGCGAGGCGGGAAGGAGGGCCTCGCGAAAAGGGTTTCCTTGCATCTGCGATGCCAGGGAAAAGGCCCCGCGGAAGCGCCGGTTTTCGGCGGGAGAGGCGGATCTCTCGCCGCGCGGGCCTTCGCGCGGAGGGGCAGGGGTGCCCCAGGTGCGGCACCGGTGCCCGGGAAGTCGCGCCTCTCCTGGGGGAGGCTTGCGCATCCTCCGCCCTTCGCCAGATTTCCCTGGGGTGGCGCGAAAGGCTGGACGCGTCCTTCCGTGCGTCCGGCCCGCGCCCGTCGCTCGCCCTCGTTCCCTCGCCACGCCGCCGGGATCCCCATGTCCACCGTCCTCACCTCGCCCATCGCCGACAAGCTGGCCTCCCGCGCGCGGGGCGTCCGGCAGTCGTACATCCGCGCCGTCACCCGCTGGATCGAGGAGGCCGGCGGCGTCAACCTCGGCCAGGGGACGTGCCCCCTCCAGCCGCACCCCGACGTCACCGCCGCCGCGACCGAGGCCATGGAGCGCGGGAAGAACGCCTACGCCCCCTTCGACGGCGTCCCGCCGCTCAAGGAGGCGCTGGTCAAGCGCTACGCCGCGTACAACGGGCTCAGGGTCGGGACCGAGAACGTCCTGGTGAGCGCCGGGGCCACCGGCGCCTTCGAGTCGGTGTGCAAGGCGTTCCTGGAGCCCGGCGACGAGGTGGTCCTCCTGGAGCCCGTCTACAACTACCACCTCCGCCAGGTCGAGGAGCGCGGCGCCGTCCCCCGCTTCGTCCCGCTCCGCGCCCCGGAGTGGTCGCTCGACGTCGCGCAGCTGGAGGCGGCGTTCACCCCGAAGACCAAGCTCCTCGTCTTCTCCAACCCCCACAACCCGTCGGGGAAGGTCTTCACCCGCGAGGAGCTCCAGGCCATCGGCGACGCGTGCCGGCGGAACGGGGTGATCGCGGTCGTCGACGAGGTCTACGAGTACATCCTCTCCGCGGGGGCGCGGCACGTGTCGATGGCGACGCTCCCGGGGATGTTCGAGCACACGCTGACGATGTCGTCGGCCAGCAAGACGCTCTTCGTCACCGGGTGGCGGGTGGGCTGGGTGGTGGGGCCGGCCGAGGTGATGCCGGCGCTGGGGGTGAAGTCCGACGAGACGTACGTCTGCGCGCCCACGCCGCTCCAGCACGCGGTGGCGGCCACGTACGCGCGCGAGGACGGCTTCTTCGAGGGGGTGCACGACACCTTCCGGGCGAAGGCGGCGAAGCTCGTCCCGGCGCTCCAGGCGGCCGGCTTCGAGGCGCGGATTCCCGACGGGGCCTACTACGTCCTCGCCGGGTACCGCGCCCTCGGGTGGACGAGCGACGTCGAGGCCATGCGGGCGCTCATCGACACGAGGCGGATCGGCGCCATCCCGGCGAACGAGTTCTTCATCGGCGGCGGCGACACGGGGATGCTCCGGTTCTGCTTCGCGCTTCCGGATTCCGAGATCGACCGCGCCTGCGAGCTCCTCGCCGGGTGACGCTGGGTCGTCGCGATTCGACGGGCGCCGTCTTGGAGATCAGGCACCTGTAACTGCGAACTGCAACGGCGGATCTGGGCGTGTCCCTCCGCTGCGCTCCGGGCCGGGCTGCGGGCGCCGTAGGAAACGATACTACCGTTTCCGACGGCGCGGAGCCCCTGGCGGATTCCACGGCGGCCGCGATTTCCTCGTGGATCGCGGCGGCCTTCGCATTCCCCCCCGCCAGGGTCTCCGCCCTTCGGGCCCGCATCCCTCACGCAGGTCTGCGCGGGCCGCGACACGACTCCGTTGACGTCCTCCGCTCCCGCTCTTACCTTCCGCCGTTCACTATGTCCACTTAGATCCCGCTCGCCCGCCTCCCGCCTGACGGTCCGGTCTCATGCACGCCCTCCGCCTCCCGCTCGTCGCGGCGCTCCTCGCGTTCCTGGCGGGGCTCCTCTTCGGCCTTCGCGTCCCGGCCGCCACCCCCGCGCTGGCGCTCGCGGCGGCGCCGATCCTCCTCGCCGTCGTCCTCCACCGCCCGCTGGTCGGCACCCCCCTGACGCCGCGCACGGCCGAGTTCCTCCTCCTCGCCGCGCTCGCCTTCGCCGGCGCGGGGCACGGCGCGGCCGGGCGCCTGGACGCGCGCGCCGACTGCCGCGCCACGCTGGAGGACGGGACCGGGCTCGTCGTCCGCGGCGCGCTGGCCGCCAACTTCGTCCCCCCGCGCGACTCCGCGGCGCGAAACCCGCTCCTCCCCCTGGTCGTCGCGGAGGCGGCGACGGCGCGCGGGCCGGTCCCGAACTGCGACGGGGAGATGCGCGTCCGCTTCCCGCGGCGGACGGCGGAGGCGCTTCGGGCGGGCGCGGAGGTGGAGCTCGCGGGCGAGTGGCGGCTCCTCCCCGCGCCGGTCACCCCCAGCGCCTGGCCGCGGAGCCCCGCCTACCGCGGCTTCGTGGCCGTGAAGACGGTCTCCGCCGCCCGGCCGCCGTCGCTCGCCCGCCATCCGCTCCTCACCACGCGCGGGCGGACGGAGCGGCAGCTCCACCGCCTCTTCCCCCGCCACGGCCCCCTCGCCGACGCCCTCCTCCTGGGCCGCCGCGAGACGCTCGACCGCGCCCTCGCCGACCGCTTCGCCAAGTCCGGGCTGGTGCACCTCCTCGCCATCTCCGGGACGCACGTGGCGCTGATGGGGGCCGTCTTCGTCCTCCTGGGGCGCGTCGCCCGCCTCTCCCGCGCCCGGGTGGCGGCCCTCACCATCGCCCTCGTCGCCGCGTACCTGGCGATGATCGGCGCGCCTCCGTCGGCGCTGCGCTCCGGGGTGATGCTGGCGCTCTCCCTCCTCGCCCTCGTCCTCCAGCGCCCCTCCTCGCCGCTGCCCATCGTCGCCGCCGCCGCGCTCGCGCTCCTGGCGATGGACCCCATGACGGCGCTCGACATCGGCTTCCAGCTGAGCTTCGCGGGCGTCCTGGGCCTCGTCCTCCTCCGCGGCGCCATGTGGAAGCGCCTCCCGAAAGCCGTCCGCCGCGGGAAGCTCTCCCGCCCCGTCGCCGAGTCGCTGGTGATGAGCGTCGCCGCCTTCGTCGTCACCGCGCCCGTGGTCGCGCACCACTTCGGCCAGGTGGCCCCCGTCTCCGTCCTCGCCAACCTCCCCGCCGTCCCCCTCACCTCCCTGGCCCTCATCGGGATCGGCGCGGCCGCCGTCACCGAGCCGGTCCTCCCTGCGCTCGCCCACCTCTTCGCGGGGGGCGCCGGGCTCGCGCTCGACCTCCTGGACCGGACGGTCGACCTCGCCGTCGCCCTCCCCGGCGGCCACGCGGCCGTCGCGCGGCCCCAGTGGTGGCTCTGGGCGCTCGCCGCCCTCGCCTTCCTGGCGGCGCTCGACCTCGCCGGAACGCTCCGCGCCCGCGTCCGCTGGGCGGTGGCCGCGGGGTCCGCCTCCGCCGCCTTCCTCGTCCTCCCCGTCGTCGCGGCGGGGGACGGCGGCGGGCTGGAGATCGCCTTCCTCGACGTCGGCCAGGGCGACGCCGTCGCGCTCCGCACCCCGGCGGGACGGTGGCTCCTGGTGGACGCCGGGCCGCTGGAGGAGGGGTTCGACGCCGGGGAGAAGCGCGTCCTCCCCTTCCTCCGCGCCCAGGGCGCGCGGCGGATCGAGGCGATGGTCCTCACCCACCCCCACGCCGACCACATCGGCGGCGCCGCGGCCGTCCTCCGCGCCCTCCCCGTGGCGGCCGTGGTGGAGCCCGGCCTCCCGTACCCCTCGCCCGTCTACCTGGCGACGCTGGATGCGGCAACGGACGGGGGGACCGCGTGGCGTGCCGCGCGGCAGGACCGGAGCTTGCACGTCGACGGGGTGGAACTTTCGTTTCTCTGGCCGGTCGTGGACGTTCTTGACGCCCCGGCGGACGCGAACGACATTTCGGTCGTGGTACAGGTCCGTTACGGCGCCTTCGCGGCCCTGCTGACCGGCGACGCCCCCGCCTCCGTCGAAGCCGCCCTCGTGGCCCGCTACGGCGAGCGTCTCCGCGCGCACGTCCTCAAGGCCGGGCACCACGGCAGCGTCACCTCGACCTCGGAGGGCTTCCTGGACGCGGTCCGCCCCGCCCTCGCCGTCCTCTCGCTGGGGCGGCGCAACGAGTACGGCCACCCCTCGCCGGCGGTCGTCGACCGGCTGGAGCGGCGCGGCGTCGAGGTCGCCCGCACCGACGAGGACGGCACCGTGATCGTGCGCGTCGCCCCCGGCGGCGCGGCGTGGAGGGTCGAGTGAGGGTCTTCGGGCCGCTCCTCGACCGCGTCCTGGGGCCCGAGGTGCCGCCGCCGCCGGGGCTCCCGCCGGGGCTGGTGCCCCCGGGGGTCGTCTTCCGCGCCGGGCGGCTCGTCCCCTGGATCGGGGGGGTGCTGGGGCGGATGGCGGGGCCGGCGCACGCGGTGACGCTCCGGCGCACCATCGTCATCCACCCGGCGCTGGAGCGCGTCTCCGCCCGGCTGGTGGCGCACGAGCTGGCGCACGTGCGGCAGTGGGACGCCGACCCGCTCTTCCCGGTGCGCTACACCTGGGAGTCGGTGCGGCGCGGATACCTTCAGAACCGATACGAGGTGGAGGCGCGCGCCGAGGCCGAACGGGCCTTCCCGCCCCCCGACCAACCCGAGGAACCCCGAGGCCATCCGTGAGCAAGGGCATCATCACCATCGAGCGGCACATCATCGAGGCCGAGAGAGAGTTCCCGGAGGCCACGGGCGCCTTCTCGAACATCCTGTACGACATCGCCTTCTCGGCCAAGATGATCGCCCGCGAGGTCCGCCGGGCGGGGCTCGGCGACGTCCTGGGGATGACCGGCGAGGTCAACGTCCAGGGCGAGGAGGTCCGCAAGCTCGACGAGTTCGCCAACGACGTCATCTTCAAGGCGCTCGACCACACGGGCCACCTCTGCGGGATGGCCTCCGAGGAGGTCGAGGACTTCATCCCCATCCCCGACAAGTTCCCCACGGGGAAGTACTGCGTCCTCTTCGACCCCCTCGACGGCTCGTCGAACATCGACGCCAACGTCTCGGTGGGGACCATCTTCTCGGTGCACCGCAAGGTCTCCGACCACCCGCGCGGGTGCGTGGAGGACTGCCTCCAGGCCGGCTTCCGGCAGGTGGCGGCGGGGTACGTGGTCTACGGCTCGTCGACGATGCTGGTGTACACCACGGGGAACGGGGTGCACGGCTTCACGCTCGAGCCCTCCATCGGCGAGTTCCTCCTCTCGCACCCCAACATCCGCATCCCCACGCCGGGGCAGCGGATCTACAGCGCCAACGAGGGGAACTACGCCCGCTGGAGCGAGGAGCAGCGCCGCTTCGTCGACCACCTCAAGGGGATCGACGGCGAGAACCCGAAGCCGTTCTCCGCGCGCTACATCGGCTCGCTGGTGGCCGACTTCCACCGCAACCTCCTCTACGGCGGGCTCTTCATGTACCCGGCCGACGCCAAGAGCCCGCACGGGAAGCTCCGGCTCCTCTACGAGGCGGCGCCGCTGGCCATGATCGCCGAGCACGCCGGGGGCCGCGCCTCCGACGGCGAGCGGCGGATCAACGACATCCTCCCCACCGAGCTCCACCAGCGCACGCCGCTCTACATCGGCACCGCCGAGTACGTGGAGATGGCCGAGCGCTTCCTCTCCGGCGCGGCGGTGGCGGCGGCGGTCTGACCGCGCGGGGCGAGCGCGCCTCGATCGAAGCCGCGGCTCTCCTTCGCGAGGAGGGTCGCGGCTTTCGTCCGAAGAGGAGCTTGGAGCGGGTGGCTTGAGACGTCGTGTCTTGCGCGAGTCTCACGTCGGGCGCTACGTTGCTATTTATTGGCACGTAGTGGTTCCGCCAACCGCCCACCCGCGGAGGACGCATGACACGCCTGCGCTCTCGCTCGATCTCGGCCCCGCTCCTCTTCGCGTTCGTGGCGGCGTCGTGCGCCGACCTGCCGACGTCTTCGTCCACCCCCGTCCCGCCCGCCCTGGACGCGTCCGTCGCGCCGGGTCGGCCGGCGTGGGCCGCGGACTTCGCAGGCGCGCCGCACCTCTGCTTCACCAGCGTGCGCACACCCCTGGGCCCGCACCGCTACCGCTACGGCCGCGTGCGGCTCGACTTCCCGGCCTCGGCGCTCGCCCCGGACGGCGCGACGCTCCTCTACCGCTATCGCGTGCAGGCGCCCGGCGAGGACCCGGTCGTCGTCGCCAACTGCCGCATCCCCCGGACGCTGGAGGCCGTCGCCATCCTGGACCGCCGCCTCCGCGTCGCCGACCGCCGCCGCTGGCGCGCCCGAGACGAGCAGGCGGACGGGACGGCAACGACGCAGGGATGCGTGGTCGGCGGCACCTGCACGCTCGCGCCGATCTACGTCAGCCCGTATTACCCGGGCGGCTGGGGCGGGGGTGGTGGCGGGGGCTGGGACGACGGCTGTGGGCTCAACGCCTCGGTGGGTGACTGCTGGGAGGACAACGGAGGCGGGGATGAATATGACCCAGGTCCCGACGGTACGTACCGCCCCGAGTGCGAGCGCGACGTGGCGGGAGAATGCGTGACTCGTTCACTCAGCCAGAGCGAATGGGACAGGTTCAAGGCGCGAATCGACGAAATCAACTCGACGCACCCCGATTGTGCCGGTGCAAAACAGGCACTCCTCGCTCTCCACGCTCAAGGTCGTGGTGCTGGACGGATCCGATTCTGGGATGGATACGATGTGAAGACAGATCCGAACACAGGACAGTTTGTGCAGCGATACGGCCAGAATCTGTCGGATGCGAATGGCCGGTACCTTGAGTTTGATTCTCACTGGGTGTGGGACGATGGGTATGTGATCGTCCATGAGGGTCTGCATCTCTATTTCGACTCACTTCCGAATCTCGCGCTCAGCTATGACGAACAGCACCAGTACATTTACAACATCCAGGACGTCTGTGTGTGACCTGCGAGCCAGGCTCGATACATGGCATTTCGGAGAACGTGCACCCATGCGACGCTTCCGCTGGAAGCCTGCGCGCGCAGTCGGCTTGCGCTGGCTCGCGATGGCGCTCCTGTTGGGCGGGCTCGTTTCCGTCTTTCCATTCGCAGGCGAGGCACAGAACGTCGTCGACCTGCGGAACGGAATGTCAGGAGAGTTAGATCAGCGGATGCACGCCTTCCTTCAGGCGGTCGGGCAGAGCGCCGACAGCGCCGCGGCCTACTTCCCGTCCGGCGGCGACTGGACGTATGCGCACACGTCGCATCGGGACGACGGAGACCGCGTCGAGGTCTGGCGGTTCCCCGCTTCGCAGGCGCAGCAGGCGATCCGCCGCGGTCCGCTGCGGAGGGTGTTTTCGATCGACTACCATGCGCAGCCGGTCGGGCTCTTCGCGCACCAGGTGATGCACCGGGGGACGGAGTGGCGCCGGGTGCGGGGCAACCGCTACGTCCCGCCCGGCGCCTCCGCGTCTTCCCCGGTATTCGTGGAGTGGCGGCGCGAGGGAGACGCGTGGGTGGTTTCGTCGCTCGGGGACGAGTCGTTCCCGAACGGTCGTCTCCCATCGTGGTGCTGTTAGTCTCACCCGACAACGCGCGAGGTCAGATGCTGCTCAGCGCCTTCCTGGCCGTGTTCGCCCTGCAGGTGACGCCGGTGGACTCGGCGGCGGTGTACGGCGCGCTCCTGGAGCGGGTGCGGGCCGAGTATCCCGCCTTCCCCGTCGTCCTCTCCGAGGCGTCCGACGTGGAGTGCATGCCGATCTGCGGGGCCGTGCTCCGCGATCCGGACCGCTCCGCGAACCCGCCGACCCCCCGGCTGCCACGGCGCTCACACCCGCCGGAGCTGCTCGACCGGCTGCGCTCGCGCGGGCTGGTCGACGCGACGTGCGAGGCGGTGGCGCTCCGGTTCGGCTGCAAGGGCTACCCCCGCCACCTCTTCGTGGCCCTGGGCGAGATCGAGCCGCACCCGGCGCGCGGCCCCCGTCCAGTCGACGGAGGCGTGTGGGTGCGGGTGGCGCTCCTGGTGCCGTGCACGAACGACTGCCCCGCTCCGGGGTCGACCGATCCGTATTTTCCCAATGGCCATGGGCTCTGGCTCCTGCTCGAGCCCGGTGAGAACGGCGCCTGGGCGGTGGAGAGAACGGAGCCCTGGTTCATGATCTGAGTGGGAGCCGAGACCCACCATGCCGCCGAAACCGGAAGACCTCGCGATGGCGACGGAGCTCGCCGGGCGGATCGCCGCCGCGGGGCGGGGGAGGGTGCGGTGCGTGGCGATGGTGGGGTCGCGGGCGCGGGGGACGGCGGGGCCGGAGAGCGACCTCGACATCGTGGTGCTGGTGGAGCCCGAGGCGGGCGCGGCGCCGTGGGGGCCGAAGGAGTTCCGGGCCGAGCGCGACCGGCTCCGGCGCGAGGTCGCCGCGCCGCCGGTGCGCACGGACCTGTGGGTGCGCACCCCCGACCGCTTCGAGGAGGCGCGCCACGTGGTGGGCGGCGTGGAGTGGCTGGTGGAGACCGAGGGCGTCGTCGTCTACCGCCGCGCGCCGGACCGGCCGCCCGTTCCGCGCCGAACGCCGGAGCAGGTGCGGCGCGAGAACGTGAGCGCGTGGGTCGAGCACGCGCTCCTGGCGCTCGACGGGACGACGGCGCGCGCGAACGCGTCGGCGCTGGCGGCGGGCGGCGCATCCGCCGGGGACTCGCGGGAGGCGGCGCGCGCGGCGGTGGAGCGGGCCGTCAACGCGCTGCTGGTGGCGCACGGAGTCGCCGCGACGAAGGAGGG
>DATACF010000745.1:0-2493 GCA_036259235.1 Longimicrobium sp.
CCAGCCCCCGCACCGCCGGCTCGGGCTCCATCTCCAGGTCGGCGCGGACGCGCGCCGCGTGGCCGCCGAGGGCGCGGAGGGCCGCCGCCCGCTCGCCGGCGGCGTCGAGGACCCCGGCCAGCCGCACCGCCACCCGCGCGCTGTACGGGTCGTGCGCGGCCAGGCGGCGCCACCACTCCACCGCGTCGAGGAAGCGCCCCTCCCCCTCCGCCCGCGTGGCGAGCGTCTCCAGCGCCTGGGCGTACGCCCGCCCCAGCCGGTCGCGCTCGCCGTCGACCCAGTGCTCGAACTCGGGCGCGTCCGACACGTAGAAGCCGTCCATGAACGGCCCGCCGTACGCCGCCACCGCGTCCTCCAGCCGCCGCGCCTCCAGCGCCTCCTCGAACGCCGCCACGTCGGTGGCGACGACGTCGGGCGAGAGCGCCAGGTCGTCGCCCACGGCCACGAACGCCCCCTCGCCCAGCTCCTTGCGGAGGACGTAGAGCGACTCGGAGAGGGTGTGGCGGGCGGCGTCGGCGGGGTGCTCGGGCCAGAGGAGGCCGATCAGCCGCTCGCGCCCCACCGGGCGGCGGCGGGCGACGGCGAGGATGGCGAGGAGGGCGATCCGGCGCTTGTAGGCGGCGCGGCCGGTCACCGGGCCCGAAGGGCCGCGCAGCACCGGCGCCCCCAGCACATTGAGATGGAGCACGATGAATCAACGACCGCTTTGATAGTAGTCATGAAAGGGGCTTGAGCCCCGGTCGATAGATAAACGCCCGCGGAACCGGCGGCAAGGAAGTCCGCGCCGCCGTAAACCCCTTCGCGAGGCGAACGAACGATGGGCCACCTCCTCTTCCTCTCCCACGACCCGGCCGGCGCGGGCGCCCTGCGCCGCGCGGTGGAGCGCGACGCCGCCGGCGGCGTCTTCCACACGGTCCAGCGCGCGGGCGGCTGGGCGGAGCTCGCCGCGTGGGCCGCCGCGCCGGGGGGCGCCCGGCTGGCGCTCGTCGACCCGTACTTCGGCGGGGCGTTCGCGGCCGGGGAGCTCCGCCGGCTCCGCGAGCGCGCCCCCGCCCTGGAGGTGGTCGCCCTGGCCGACTTCACGGGGCGCCCGGCGGCCGACGCGTTCACGCTGGCGCTCCTGGGGGTGCGCGAGATCGTCTGCACCTCGGAAGCCGACGCGGCGGCGCGGGTGGCGGCGGCGCTGGAGGCGCACCTGGGCCGCGGGGCCATGGAGGCGATGGTCGAGACGCTGGCCGCGGCGGTGCCGGGCGCGGTGCACCGGTGGCTGGCGCCGGTCCTCCTCTCCGCGCGCGGGGCGGCGACGGTCCCGGAGCTGGCCCGGGCGGCGCTGTGCAGCCCCCGGACGCTCCGCCGGACGCTGCGCGGCGCGGGGCTCCCTCCCCCCGAGGAGCTCCTGGCGTGGCGCCGCCTCCTCCACGCCGTCCGCCTCCTCGACGACGGCCGCAGCGCCGACAGCGTGGCGCGGGCGATGGACTTCTCCACCGGCTCGGCGCTCCGCAAGTGCCTCAAGCGGCACACGGGCCTCCGCCCCGGCGAGCTCCTCCGCCACGGGGGCTTCGCCGCGGTGGCCGCCCTCTTCCTGCGGCGGTGCGGGGCCGCCGGGGAGAAGGGCGAGCGGGGGATGGACGGCCGTGTCCGGGCGGGCGCGGGGGATGGCCGTTCGGGACACGGGACGGGGCGCGGGGCCGGGGGAGATTGACACGCGGGCGCGCCGGGCCCGCCGGACGCTTCCCCCACCCTCTCTCTCCAGGAGCCTCCCGCCATGAGCATCGCGTCCCCCGCGGCCCCCGGCCGGAACGTCCAGTCGGGGAGCCACCCCAAGACCACCCCCGGCGCGCTCACCGTCTTCTTCGAGACCCCGTTCCCCGCCCCTCCCGTCGTCGTCGTCGCCCCGTACTGGGAGGGGGCCACCTGGCCCGTCGGCTTCCCCGAGACCCTCACCGCCATCACCCCGGCGTCGTTCACGGTCACCAGCAACAACGCGGCGGAGAACTACTACGTGAGCTGGATCGCCTGCGCGCCCTGACGGCGCGGAGGGACGGCCGCCGGGCTTGTTCGGCGCGGGTCGTGGCCGGTTGGGATACGGGACGGAGGCCGGAACGGGGGGAGATTGATCCGCGGAAGCCAGGCCGGACGAGCCGGTCGCCTTCCGCTCCACCCCTCACGATGCGAGGCACCCCATGAGCACCCCGTTCGACGGATCGTGGATCGGCGAGAGGGACATCGTCATCGACGTCACCTCCCAGGGCGAGTTCCTGAAGCTGCAGTACGCGGGCGGCGGCGAGGGGCAGCCCCTCTCGGGGTTCGCCGGCGAGCTGGGCGGCCCGGTGATCTACGCCCAGTTCCGCGGCAACACCCCCCACACGGGCGTGCTGACCGGCGACCACGACCGCGTCCTGTGGTCGAACGACACCGTGTGGCGGCGCATCAAGAAGTAGGCGCCCCGCGGAACGGCAACCGGCCCCGGGAAGCGTCCATGCGCCTTCCCGG
>DATACF010000746.1:0-7099 GCA_036259235.1 Longimicrobium sp.
GGATGCGCATTCCGCGTGGGTGGGAAGCGCCACGGAGGGCGCGGGCGGGGCAGATTGCGAGGGTTCGATTCCACGCGGTTCATCCTCCCCACCCGTTGCATGGAAGGCGTTCATGTCCGACACGGCCCCCGCGCAGACGCCGCTCACCTTCACCTTCGACCTGGGGAACGCGCCGAAGACGGTCGACGTCCCCGGCGGGACGATCCAGGAGGCGAAGCGCTCCGACTTCAGCGCCCTCCAGGACGTCGCCATCTTCCTCCTCACCCTGGAGGGCGGCGCGCTCCGCGTCCCCCACTGGCACCCGGACGCGGGCGAGCTCGACTACGTCATTTCGGGGAACGCCACCATCGGCCTCGCCGCCCCCGACGGCACCCCGGCGTCGGTGGCACCGCAGTGGCAGACGCTCTCGGTGGGCCCGGGGCAGCTCGCCTTCCTCCCCCGCGGCTGGTACCACTACATCCAGAACGCCAGCCCCACCGAGCCGCTCCAGATGCTGGTGATCTTCACGAACGCCGAGCCCAGCGACATCGGGATCGCCGAGGCGTTCAGCGGCACCCCCGCCGCCCTCCTCGCCCAGACCTTCGGCGTCGGCGCGTCGACGTTCCAGGGCCTCCAGTTCGGCAACACCTACATCGCCGCCGCGCCGGGCACGTCGCGGTAACGGCGGCTCCGCGCGGAGACGGATTCGGCAAAAGCCGGTCTCACGCACAGAAGCAGAGTCAGCAGAGGGGGCTCTCTGCTCCCTCTGCTCCTCTGCGTGAGACCTGTCTTTTCGCCATGTCGACCCGCGACTAGCTGAAGTCGCGGATCGAGGGGGGCTTGATCCCCATCAGGCGGAGGTAGACCTGCATCTGGCCGCGGTGGTGGAGGACCTCCTCCATCATGTTGCGCAAGCTGTCCTCGCCGCTCGCCTTCATCCCGAAGTAGTAGCGGATCTCGCGGTCGAGCGCCTCCTCGGTGAGCCCCGAGAGCGCGGCCCGCGCCCGCTCCTTCACCCGCGCGCCGAAGTCGACCAGCGCCTCCGCGCGCTCCACCGCCATCAGGTCGAGCGTCACGCTCCCCGCGTCCTCCTTCGTCACCTCCCCCTTCTCCACGCCGAGGGAGGTGAGGAGGACGATCTGGTAGACGTGGTGCGCCATCGCCTTCGCGCTCATGTTCTCGGGCGTGGGGCGGAAGTCCAGGTGCTCCGGCGGGATCATCCCGACGGCTTTGTCGAAGGTGCGCAGGAGGCGCTGGAGCACGTGGTCGGTCTGCCGTTGGACGACGTCGGCGCGCGTCATGGGCCGGGGACGGGTCGAAGGGTGGACGGACGCGGTCGGGGACGGATTCGATTTCGATTCTACGCCCCCGCGCGCGCTTCCGCACGGGCGGCGCGTCAGAGGCGGTGCGCGGCGGACGTTCCAGGGAGCGATCCTTCCGAGCCGGAACCCCAACGAGCGTGCCCCATGCGCACCTTCCTCGCCCCCGCCGCCGCGCTGGCCCTCCTGGCCGCCGCCCCCGCGCCCGCCGAAGCGGAAGCGTTCTGCCGCATGGTGTGGTTCGCCGACTTCCAGCACCCCGCCGCGGCGTACTTCATCGCCGTCGGGGAGGCCGACACGGTCAAGGCCGGGGCAGGGAGCTCCGTGGCCGAGCACATCCGCCGCGCCCGCGCCAGGAGCCCCCGCTCGCTCCGCGACCCCGCGCGCGCCGCGATCCTGAAGGGGCCCGCGTGGGGCCAGCGCGTCCGCGTCGAGCGCCTGGCCGGCGGCGCCGAAGCCGCCCCCGCGCTGGAGGCCGCGTTCGCGCGGCTGGGGAGCCGGACGGCCATCCTCGTCCCCTGGGACCACGACTCCGAGTGCGTCGACCGCCTCCCCGAGGGGAGCGCGCGGTGGATCGAGCCCGGGAGCCGGGGCGCCGTCCGCGCGACGCCCCGCCCCGAGCGCGAGTGGATCGGCGGCGTCCCCGTCCTGGACGTCGGCTACGGCTACAACCAGCCCTACCCCCAGCGGCGGCCGCCAGGCCGGGACGACGAGGAGTGGATGACGGCCGACGAGCTCCTGGAGCTCTGGACGGCGCTCCCCTTCCGCGACGAGGACCGCGCCCCCGGGAGCCCCGCCCACCGCCGCGTCTCCGCCTGGCTCCGCGCCCACCCCGAGCAGGCGGCGCGGAACCCCGCCCGCTTCCTCCTCTCCTGGCACCCCGACGCGCCGCGGTAGCGTCAGAGACCGCGAGGGCGGAACGTTCCCCGGGAGAGCGTCCGAGACGGAAACCCGAGCCCCCGAGCGCCCATGCCCATCCTCTCCCTCGCCGCCGCGCTGGCCCTCCTGGCCGGCCCCCCGGCGCCGGCCCCCGCCGCGGAGGCCGGCGCGTTCTGCCGGATCGTGCTTTTCCCCGGCGTCCGGTCGCCCGACGAGGCGTACTTCATCGCGGTCGCGGAGCCGGACATGGTGTGGGTCGACGTGGGAAGCCGGGTCGCCGCGCGGGGCGCGGACTCGACCGCGGCGAGCGCCACTTACGTCCACGGCGAGACACCGCCGGAGCCCCTCGCCGGCTTCGCCCAGGGCCAGCGTGTCCGCGTCGAGCGGATCGCCGGGGCGTCCGCCGACGCGGTGGAGCGCGCCTTCGCCCGCGCGGGGCGCCGGGAGGCCGTGCTGGTCCCCTGGGGCTACGACTCCCGCTGCCGGACGCGCTGGTACGAGCGGAGCGGGCGGTGGATCGAGCCCGGGAAGCGGGGGTTCGTCCACGCGGCGCCCCGCCCGGAGAGCGAGTGGACCGGCGGCGTCCCCGTCTTCGACGTCTTCTACGGCGGGATCCAGCCGTATCCGCATACCCGCCCGGCCGAAGACGACGGGCGGCCATGGCTGAGCGCCGACGAGCTGCTGGATCTCTGGGTCCTCCTCCCGGTCTGGGGGGACGACCTCGGCCCCGGAAGCGGCGCCCGCCGGCGCGCCTCGGCCTGGCTCCGCGCCGACCCCGGCCGGGCGACGCGCTACCCCGCCCCCTACCTCCTGGGCTGGCACCCCGCCGCGCCCCGGCCCCGATAGGTCCGCCTCCGGGCGGTACGGTCCTCCTTCGCGCCCCGCGGGACGGACCCCACGAAAAAGCAGAGCCAGCGGAGAACTCCATCGAGGTTCTCCGCTGGCTCTGCTTCTCCGCGTGAGATCGCCGTCCGCCGTTCTCGACGACGAAACCGGTCAGCTCGCGGCCACCTTCACCCTGGGCGCCGCCACCTCCGGCTCGGGGGTGAAGTCCTCGCCGGGGTTGATGAAGCGGTCGCTCTCCAGCGCGTACTGCCGGTCGTGGAGCTCGCGGTACCTCCCGCCGCGCGCCATCAGCTCCGCGTGCGTCCCCCGCTCCACGATCTCCCCCGCCTCCAGCACCAGGATCTGGTCGGCGCTGCGGATGGTCGAGAGCCGGTGCGCGATCACGAACGACGTCCGCCCCTGCCGGAGGCGGCGCAAGCCTTCCTGGATCTTGAACTCGCTCTCGCTGTCGAGGCTCGACGTCGCCTCGTCGAGGATCAGGATCCGCGGGTCGGCCAGCAGCGCCCGCGCGATGGCGATCCGCTGCCGCTGCCCCCCCGAGAGGCGGATCCCCCGCTCGCCGACGACCGTGTCGTAGCCGTCGGGGAAGCCGCGGACGAAGTCGTCGCAGTTGGCGATCCGCGCCACCTCCTCGATCTCCGCGCGCGTGGCGTCGGGGCGCGCGAAGCGGATGTTGTCGGCCACCGTCCCGTCGAAGAGGAAGTTCTCCTGGAGCACCACCCCCAGCTGCGCCCGGTAGTCGGCCAGCTTGAGCCCCTCCAGGTCCTTCCCGTCCACCGTCACCCGCCCGCGGGTGGGGCGGTTGAAGGCCATCACCAGGCTCACCAGCGTGCTCTTCCCCGAGCCGCTGCTCCCCACCAGCGCCGTCGTCGTCCCCGCCGGGGCGTCCACCTCCACCCCCTTGAGGACCGGCTGCCCGGGGTGGTACTCGAACCAGACGTCCTCCAGCCGGAGGTCGCCCCGCACCGTCTGCAGCGAGGCGCGTCGCGCGTCCTCGTCGTCCTCCGTCTCCGTCCCCAGCACCTCGCGGATGCGGTCGAGCCCGGCCAGCGCCTCGCTGATCTGCGTGCTGATGTTGGAGATCTGCACCACCGGCGCGGCCAGGACCGCCACGAAGGCCAGGTACGCCACCAGCTCGCCCAGCGTCATCCGCCCGTCCAGGATGGCGCGCCCCCCCACCAGGATCATCAGCACCGCGATCAGCCCCACCGCCACCGTCGCCGCCGCGCCCACCGCCGAGATCCCGGTGATGGAGCGCGCCACGTTGCGGAAGAGGCTGTGCGCGCCGCGGGTGAAGACCCGCTGCTCGCGCTTCTCGGTCCCGTACGCCTTCACGATCCGGATCCCGCCCAGCGTCTCGTTCAGCCGCCCCGTCACCTGCGCGGTGATCTCGCCCCGCTCGCGGAAGACCGGGCGGAGGCGGGTGAAGGTGTACCCCATCACCGCCCCCACCCCCGCCAGCACCAGGACGATCATGAGCGTGAGCTGCCAGTTGAGGTAGAGGAGGGCCCCCAGCGCGAAGACCGCCGTCAGCCCGCCGCCCACCAGCTGCACGACCCCCGTCCCCACCAGGTTCCGGATCCCCTCGGCGTCGTTCATGATCCGCGAGATCAGCACCCCCGTCTGCGTGGAGTCGAAGAACCCCACCGGGAGGCGCGTCACCCGCGCCATCACCCGCCGCCGCATGTCGGTGATGGCCCGCTGCGCCGTCACGCTGATGACCTGCGAGAGCGCGAACGACGCCGCCGCCTGCACCAGCGTCGCCCCCGCCACCGCCAGCGCCAGGGGGACGAGGAGCTCGCGCTTCCCCTGCCCCAGGACGTCGTCGACCAGGTACTTGGAGCTCGCCGGGAGGACGAGCCCCGCCGGCCGGCTCACCAGCGTCAGCACCAGCCCCAGCAGGAGGTAGCGGCGGTGCTCCCACACCAGCCTCCGCGCCTCGCGCATGGCCTCGGGGCTCGCCTTCTTCTTCTTCGCGTCTTTCTTCGCGTCGTCCGCCAAGGGGATCTCCGTTCCAGGATCTAAGCAGGTGCTCGAGCGTTCAGCCGACTTCCAAGTCCTAAGTCCTAAGTCCTAAGTCCTGAACTGCACAGAAGACATCGATCCGACAACTCGGGACTTGGGACTCGGGACTTGGGACTACTCACTTAGAAGTCGAGCTCGGCGTGCGCCGCCGCCTCGTCGCGCGGGACGGCGCGGGGCGCGGGCGCCACGGGGACCGGCACGGGCGCGGGCGGCGGGCGGAGGCGCGCCGCCAGCGGGAGCGAGAGGAGGGTGCACCCCGCCGCGATCAGCCCCACCACGGGGATGCGCGTGAGCCCCGTCGCCTCCGAGCCCCCCACCACCATCCCGGCGAGGAGCGAGGCGAGCCCCGCCGAGCCCTGCTGGACGGCCGAGTTCACGCTCATGAACGCCCCCCGCCGCGCCGGCTCCACGCTCCCCGTGATCAGCGCCATCGCGGGGACCATCCGCCCCGAGAAGCCCATCATCATCACCGAGGTGACGACGAGGACCATCCAGAGCGGGAGGGGCGGGAGGTTGCTCACGGCCACGATGGGGACGATGGAGAGCAGCGCCGCAGCCGCGAAGACCCGCCCGTGGCCGTGCCGGTCGGCCAGCCGCCCCACCACCGGGCCCGTCACCAGCGTCAGGAGCCCCCCGCAGAGGTACACCAGGCTCAGCGCCTCCTGCGGGATGCCCACGTTCGACACCAGGTAGGGGCTCAGGAAGGGGGTCATCGTGAACCCCGCGAACATCATCACCACGCTGAGCGAGAACGCCCGCAGGTAGCGCGGCTCCCGCACCAGCGCCCCCACCTCGGCCAGCGGCGAGCCCCGCTCGCGCCCCAGGTGCCCGCGCATGGGCGGAAGCGCCAGCGCGCCGAAGAGGACCACCGCCGCCGTCACCGCCGCCAGCATCACGAACGGGGAGTGCCACCCCAGGTGCGCGGCCAGGTAGAGCCCCGCCGGGAGCCCCAGCACCGACGCCGCGCTGAACCCCGAGGTCACGATCCCCATCGCGAACCCCCGCCGCTCCGGCGGGATCTGGTCGCCGATGACCGAGAAGACCACCGCCGACAGCACCCCGCCGAAGGCCCCCGCCGCCACCCGCGCCCCCAGCAGCCACCCGTAGGTGGGGGCGTAGGCGCAGAGGAGGGTGCCGATCCCGAAGCCGGTCAGGAGCGCCAGGAGCGCCGTCTTCCGGTCGAAGCGGTCCAGGAAGAACGCCGCCAGCAGCCCCGTCGCCGCCGCGCTGAAGGTGTACGCCGACACGATCAGCCCGAACTCCCTGGGGCTGATGCGGAAGTCCGCCATCAGCTGCGGCCCCAGCGGCATGATGATCACGAAGTCCATCACGTGCGCGAACTGCACCGCCGCCAGCACCGCCAGCAGCAGCCGCTCTCGCTTGATCTCCGCCCTTCTCGTCGCCTCCACGTCCTGCACTGGCTCCGCCTTCTCTTCCCGATTCCGCGCTTCAAGCGAAAACTCACCGGGCGCGTTCTCCTCCGGCCCGGTGAGAATCGTATTGTTACACCGACATTCCGCTGCGGCTCCGCTGAGTTTCGCGCTGCGACGATGTTCCGGCGGAACTGCAACGGCGACTTCGACTTCGGGGCCTGGGCGTGTCCCTCCGCTGCGCTCCGGGCCGGGCTGCGGGCGCGTAGGCAACGATACTACCGTTGCCGACGCGGCGGAGCCCCTGGCGGACTCCCCGCACTCCGCCGCATCTCCTCGGATCGCGATCCCCTCCGCATTCCTCCCCGCCAGGGTCTCCGCCCTCCGGGCCCGCATCCCTCACGCAACTTCGCTTAAACAGCCAACTTCGATCGCGTTTCGACCAGCTTCCGTCGCACTCCGCCGCCACCGCGCCCCCACCCCCGGCCCCTTCCCCGCTTCGCGAGGGAGGGGAGAACTTCAAACCGATCCGCGATTCGCGAAGCTTGCCTCGCACCGCTGCGCGCCCCGCACGCGAATGGATGCCAGCCGTCCCTCTCCTGTAGTTCGGGAGAGGGACAGGCGGAGCGAGGGCGGGGGTGCGCGCTCCGGCGTCGTCGGCCCTCACCCCCCGGCCCCTGG
>DATACF010000747.1:0-2427 GCA_036259235.1 Longimicrobium sp.
CCCCGCTTCACCTCACTCATCGAGCGGCGAAGACCCTACCGCTGCCCCTTGACGATCGCCTCGAGCTCGGCGAGCCGCCGGGCCATGTCGTCGCGGTCCGCCCGCAGCTGCGAGACCTCGGCCTTGAGCGTCTCGACCTCGCGCGTGCGGACCTCGAGCGCCTGGATGGCGGCCAGGTTGACGCCGTCGAAGTCGCTCATGTTGATGGTGGTGCCGTCGGCGCTGAAGCCGAAGGCGCGCTGCCAGTCCTGCGCCATGGGCCCGATGTGGAGGACCGACTGGTCGGCCTCGCCGGTGTAGCGCCAGGTGGTCACGGGGACGCTCCGCAGCCGCGCCAGCAGGTCCTCGCCGTCGACGCGGCCGAAGGAGTGCTTGCGGTTGCGGTCGGAGATCACGTTCCACGACGAGCCGCCGGCGTTGAGCGCGACCCCCGTGGTGCGGGTGGCGTTGGTGAAGAGCCGGTAGCCGCCCGCCGCGCGCGCCGAGAACTGGTTGTTGGCGGTGGCGCGCACCGAGTCGGTGGTGGAGGCGTCGCCCCAGGTGAAGGTGCCGCTGAAGCCGGCCGCGGTGGCGCGGTGGCCGAGCGCGACGGCGTAGTCGGCGTTGGCGGTGACGCGGTAGCCGAGCGCCACCGACCCCTGCCCGCCGGCGTTGACGGTGTAGCCGACGGCCGTGCAGCCGAAGCCGGTGCACCGGTTGTTGGCGCCGGCGCTGAAGCCCGCGGTGCCGGAGACCTGGTTGTTGCTCCCGAAGCCGGCCGCCACGGTCCCCGAGACGTTGTTCTGGTCGCCGAAGGAGAAGGTGGCGTAGCCGCTGGCGACGGTGTTGCTCCCGCCGGCCCACGAGAAGAAGCCGACGTTGAAGTCGTCCCACGCCTGGGTGGCGTCGACGCTCCCGGCGCGGAAGGCGCCCTTGTACGGATACCACATGGCCCGCACCCCCTGGCCCTCGACGGGGATGGTGCCGATCCCCAGGAACCCGGTCGCCGCGAAGCCGCCGGCGGTGTCGACCACGAAGCGGTCGCCCGGGGGCGAGCCGGAGCGGAGGCGGAGGAGGTACTTCCCCTCGCCGAGGGTGAGGCGGCGGAGCCAGTCGAACTCGACGCCGTTGCCGACGCAGCCCGGCCGGGTGTCGGGGGTCTTGATCCGGTAGACGCTCCCGGTGTTGGGGACGTAGCAGGCGTAGATGGTGTCGCCGGTCTGCGCCGCGGCGGGGGCGGCGGGGAGGACGGCGGCGGCGAGGGCGGCGGCGGAGGCGAGCACCGCGATCCGCGAGCGGTTCGTCATGGCAGGAGAGTCCGTTGGAAGTGGATGGACGGTTCCGTCGTCGGTGTCCTGCGGGCTCAGCTGGGCGCCGGGTAGAGCTCGTCGGCGCTGTCGAGGACCATCTGGAGCGCGGCGACCTCGGCGGGGTCGGCCCCCTCCAGCGCGCCGAGCGCCTGGCGGGCCGCGGCGGAGGCGCTCCGGGCGCCCCCGGCGTCGCCCGCGGAGACGGCGGCGGCGAGGCCGGTGAACGCCGCGCCCACGCTCTCGGCCCCCGTGAGGGTGGGGATCACGCGCGTGCTGGCGTCGCCGACGGCCGCGGCGAGCCCGGCCACGGGGTCGTAGCCGCCTTCGGCCGACAGGCTCAGCGCCGCCGGGGGCGGGGCCATCTCGGGCGCGGTGGGGGCGTCGATGCACGCGCCCAGGGCCGCCGACGCCAGCAACGGGACCGCGATCCTGCGACTTCGTCTCATTGCGTTGCCTCCTGCTGGGGGTTAAGCGCGGCGCGCGGGCCATCGCCGCGCGCGGAAGGAAGGTGGGACGGGGAAACGTGGACGGGAGACCGGGCGCCGCACCTCGGCTTGCGCATCAAGCGTACGCGCGATGGCGCATTCGGCACTTGACGGCGCGGCGGATGGACGGTCCCTGTGTGCCTCACCGGCACGCTCGATGGCGCGCTGCCGGTGGGGCCGCGAGGGAGCGCTTCTCCGTTTCGGGGTGGAAGAGGAGACGGGCCCGGCCGGGCCGCGTACCGGGGTGCCAAGCTAGTCCGCAAACACATGTTTGACCATAGGATTGTTCGTCCGTTTCCCGCCCCGTCCGCTCGGCGCGACCTCCGGCCGAACGCATTTCCGGCCGCTCGCCCTCGCCTCGACCCGTCGCGATTCCCCCCGGTGTGGAAGGAGAAACGCGTACAGGGCGCGGAACGGACTCACCCCGATCACGCCGTTGGACGACACCCTCGGTGTGCGCTTTCCGTGGGACAAACTGGTACCTGGACTGCTACAAACGCGGGTCCCCGCCCCCGCTCCCCCGCCGTTCGAACCCCTGGTTCCATCCCCCGGCGGCGCGGCGGCACCTCAACGACGTGCATCTCCATCCTCCGACCCCCTCGCCCCCCGAGCCATGCGACGCATCCTCCCCTCCCCCGGCAGTCCGACCCCGA
>DATACF010000748.1:0-3753 GCA_036259235.1 Longimicrobium sp.
AAGTAGGGCGTTATACTGAGCTCGGACACCGTGTTCTGAGGCGAAGCGTGAATGGGAGCTTAGACAACTCCATTCTGCTCAACCGAAGGGCCGGTGTCCACTTCGTTTACTGCCGACCTGCAACTAAATCGACGAAGAACCCAAATTTCTCGTGTTGCGCGGCGGACCCGGAGCCGGCCGGCGGATGGCGAACACGATTCTCGACATTCGTTCCCGTCTCCATGCAGCTTGTTGCGTGGAGATCGTCCTCGTTGAGAAGGGAGGCCCCATGCCGGGCCCGAAACGCGGCCGTCCGGACGCGGACGGGGAAGTGGACAGCGGACGGCCCTCGCGGCGGAAGCCCCGGCCGGGGGAGTACGGCGCGGAGCCGCTCCGGATTACCGAAGAGCAGCGGAGGGAGCTGGAGGAGCACCTCCGCCACCACCCGCCCGGCGCGCCGATGGTCGCCCGGGAGACGGCGCTGGCGTACGGAGCGCCCCCCGCCCCGGCGCGCCCCTACGAGCCCGACCTCCCGCGCCCGCGCCTGGCGGGCGCGCCCCTCAACCCCGAGCGGCACATGGTGATCGGCGACTACCACCGCGCGCGGCAGGGCTTCGAGAGCGACGCCGAGCTGGCGCGCCTGATCGGCGTGCACCGGAGCCGCGTGAGCGGGTGGAAGACCGGTGAGCTCCCCGACCGGGCCCACGCGCGCCTCCTGACGGCGGTGGCGGTGGTGGTGGGGGAGCTGGCGCGCTTCATGGACCCCGCCGTGATCGCCGACTGGCTCACCGCGCCGCAGCCCGAGCTGGACGGCCGCGAGCCGATCGAGCGGCTCCGCCAGGGGCGCCTAACCGACGTGCTGCAGGCCGTCAACGCCACCGAGCACGGGGCCTACGGGTGAGCCCAGCCGCGGGAGCACGCTACGCCGGACCCTTCTGGCGCGTGTTCCCGTGGGACCCCGAGGCGGCCGACGGCGCCCCGTTTTCGCCACGGTACGCACCACCCGCCGGCGCGCAGACGGGCGGGCGCTTCGACCCCGGCGACGTCCCCGTCCTCTACCTGGCCGAGACGCCCGAGCACGCGCTGGCCGAGATCCTCCGCCGCTACAGGGCGAGGGAACAGGGGATAGGGAACAGGGGACAGCCGTCAGGGAGGTCTGGTGGCCGTCCCCTGTTTTCCGTCCCCCGCTGGTCAGAAGACCGGCGGCGGCGCGAAGGCCTGGAGCGCCGCCCACCGCGCGACGACCGCACGCAGCGTCTCCAGCCCGCGCTCGGAGTTGGTGACGAAGAAGATCCCCGTCGCGGCGTCGAGGTTGAACGCCAGGAAGGCGATGGTCCCCGGATTCCCGCCGCTGTGGAAGACGATCCGCTCCCCCTCCGGCGTCGTCCACACGAAGTGGCCGAGCCCGTAGCGCGCGCCCCCGGTGTCCACCCCGGGGAGCGAGACCGGGGCGGTGCCCGAGAACAGCTCCGCGGACGCCGCTCCATCGGCGGGGGCGTACTGGAGGAGGATGCGCGCGGCGTCCCGCGCGCTCAGGTACAGCCCTCCGGCGGCCTCGCCCACGCAGCGGAAGGGCGGCATCGGCCGCCCCGCGCCGTCGTGGGGCCTCGCGACGCGACCGGCCGCGGGGTCGAAGGTGGCGTCGCGCAGCCCCCACGGCTCGAAGAGGGTGCGCTTCGCCCACCCCTCGAAGCCGGCCCCGGAGCGCCGCTCGACGAGGCGCTGGAGGAGCGTGTACCCGCCTCCGGAGTACGCCCATCGCTCCCCCGGCGGATGGACGACGGTGAGCGGCCCCCGATCGCCGAACGCGCCGCGCAGGGCGTCGACGGTCCGGGGCCGGGCCGAGTCGAGCGGAGGACAGGGGACGCTCGGCATCCCGAACCCGGCCGTGTGCGACAGGAGCTGGCGCACCGTGGCCCGGTGCGCCGCGCCGGTCCCGCCGAGCTCCAGCGAGTCCTCGACGGATGCGACGACCTCCTCGTCGAGCGAGCGGAAGAGGCCCGCGGCGCCGCGCACCACGGCCCAGGCGGTGACCGGCTTGGAGACGGACGCGACGTTGACGGGGGTCGAGTCGGTCATGGCCCGGCGCGCCGCCGCGTCGGCCCATCCGTACCCGGAGGCGAGATGCACCCGCCCGCCCCGGACGAAGGCCAGCGCGACCCCCGGCACCGAGTCGGCGGCCATCCGCCGCCGGACCAGGGTGTCGAGCGCCGCCGCCACGTGGAGGCCCAGCGAGTCGGCGGCAGGATCCGGCAGAAGCAGCCGGGGCGCCGAGACGATCGCCTCGGGCTCCTGCAGCGGGACATCGTGCCGGGCGCGTACGCCGACCATCGTGTCCCGCGGCTCCGGGTGCCCGGCCGCGACGGGGCGAGCGTGGCCGAAGGCGATCAGGAGGCTCAGGCCGAGCGCGAACGCGGTCATGTGCTGGACCTCGGTGAGGGAGTCGCCCGGAAGTCGTGTTCCCTACCCCCGAACGATGGACGCGCGATTCACGGGAAACGGGCGTGGAGGGACCAGCCGGTGCGTGGAAGGGACGGAGAGCGGAACGGCGTGACGAAAGGCCGGCGCGGGGGACGAGCCGGGGGCCGGGTCTCCGCTCACGGAGCCGGCGAAGGGCCGCGCGACGCTCCCGCCCGCAGGAGCTCCAGCACGCGCGCCGCCACCACATCGGGCGCCTCCTCCTGCACGAAGTGCCCGCTGCCGGCCACCTCGGCGACCCGGGCGTGCGGGAGGAGCCCGCGCCAGCGCGCCAGGCAGGCGGGCCCGAACACCGGGTCGCGCATCCCCCACACCAGGAGCGCCGGGAGGCGGGCCAGCGCCGCGCCGCGGGCCTGGAGGCCGTCCCAGAGCCGGTCGTACCAGGGCGAGGCGCCCAGGAGCGCCTGGGCGAGCGCCCACGGGCCCGCGCGCGACTCGGGATCGGGAAAGGGGGCGATGTACTGCCGGTGCGCCGCGGGGGTGAGGCGGCGGCGGTCGGCGAAGACGGCGGGGACGAGCCACCGCGGCTCGGCGTTGAAGCGGAGGCAGAGGAGGCGCCCGAGCGCGCTGGCGCCCAGCCGCCCCATGAGCGCGAGGCGCCGGTCTCCCGTCAGCCCCCACCCCCACGTGTTGAGGAGCACGAGCCCGGCGATGGCGCCGGGGCCGCCGTCGAGGGCGCCCGGCCGCTCCAGCGCCGCCGACAGGCCGATGGGGCCGCCGAAGTCGTGCACGACGAGGGTGGCGCCCCGCACCTCCAGCGCGTCGAGGAGCGCCCGCAGCCGCCGCGCGTGGTCCTCCGGCCCGTACGGCGCGCCGGCCGGCTTGTCGGAGAGCCCGAAGCCGAGGTGGTCGGGCGCGATGACGCGGTGGCCGGCCGCGGCCAGCCGGACGATCAGGTCGCGCCACACGAACGACCAGGTGGGGGTGCCGTGGACGAGCACCACGGGCGGCCCGCCCCCCTCGTCCACGTACGACATCCGCCCGTCGGCCGTGGCGAAGGCGCGCGGCTGGAAGGGGTAGGCGGCGCGGTCGAGCCAGCCGGGGAGCGGAGTGAGCGGGGCGTTGCGCATGGGCATCGGGATCGTTGCGGGCGCGCGGGTCGGGGAGGGGAGTCCGGCGCGACGTCGGAAGAATGCCGGGCGGGGCCGGAGAAGGGAAGCCGGGAGGGTGAAGAAAGGGGCGGCCCAGCGACGGGGCCGCCCCTCGGTGCTCACCGGCCGGTGGCAAGATCAGCTGTTCTCGGTCCCGCCCCCGTAGCCGCCCTCGGTCCCGCCGGTCGAGCCGCCCGTCGTGCCG
>DATACF010000749.1:0-2789 GCA_036259235.1 Longimicrobium sp.
GCAGCTGTTCACTGCTGGCTCTGCGGACTCGGCGTGGTACCCGATGCCGCGTCGGATCGTAATTCGATCTCGCCCACGATCGGGGTCTCGTGCTTTCCCAGGCCGTGCCAACTGCGTGATCGGGGATGGGGAGCAGGGGCCGCGGCCTCCGCGCCGACCCTCCTGATTACGTAGTTTGCGGTCCTTGAAGGCGCGGCGCGGCGGGCGGACGCGGATCGACGGGAGGAAGGACCGAAGGGGCCTCTTCGAAAAAATTCGATACTCATCTCCACCTCTGGTTCCACGGTAGAACGCGGGCTTTCCTCTCCCGGATGTGACGGCCTCTCGGCGCCTGCTCTGCACATTCCGTCCAGGGAACGGGTATCAGAAGGAGGTTCGGAGAGATCCGTGCCCGAAACCGGCCACCTGGCGAGGCGAGTAGATTCCTCACTCGTTCCTCGTTCGGAATGACAGGCCGGGGCTTCTCTCGATCAAGCACTCTTCGGACGGACCTGGGTTTATCCAAGATCCCTCCGCCCTCCCCTACCGGTACTCCAGCTCCTCCCGCGTCCAGATCTCGCCGCCGCGCGCCACCAGCCGCACCCGGCGAAGGTTGGCGACGCTCGCCAGCGGGTCGGCGTCGAGCACCACCAGGTCGGCGAGCTTCCCCGTCTCCAGCGTCCCGATGTCCTCGCGCCCCATCGCGCGTGCGGCGGTGCGGGTGGAGGCCACCAGCACCTGCATCGGCGTCATCCCCGCCTCGGCCATCGCCTCCATCTCGCGGTAGACCGAGGCGCCGTGGAGCGTCAGCGGGTTCCCCGCGTCGGTCCCCATCGCCACCGGGATGCCGGCCGCCACCACCCGCCGAAGGTTGGCGTACATGAGCTCGCGCTGCGCCGCCATCCGGCGGCGGTACTCGGCCGGGTCCACCGTCTGCGCCGTCCGCGGCGCGGGGGCGATGGAGTCGGTGAGCGCCGCCTTCCGCCGCGTGTCGGGGTCCACGCACTCCATCGGCACCCCCGCGGGGTCCCACCGCCGCTCGCGGAGCATGACGTAGCCGTCGCGCACCGTCAGCGTGGGCGTGTAGACGGCGCCCGCCTCGCGGGCCAGGCGGAGGAACTCGTCGTCGACGGGCGCGTCCTCCACGCTGTGCACCAGGAGCTTGGCCCCGGCGCGGAGGGCGTCCTTGGCCTGCCAGAGCCCGGTGGCGTGGACGATCAGCGGCACCCCCGCCCGGCGCGCCTCCTCGGCCCCGGCGCGCAGCAGCGCCTTGTACTTCGTGGTGTCGGGCGAGGTGGCGCTCACCAGGTACCACACCTTCACCGCGTCGCTCTCGTTGCGGACGATCATCCGCGCCCCGGCCCGCGTGGCGCTGTCGTCGGCCGTGTGGACGAACTGCCGGGCGGCGGGGACGTTCACCCAGTGGTCGCGGGTGGAGAGGAGCGGCCCGGCGGCGGCCACGTGGGGCGCCGCGTTGCTGGCCTCGGCCCGCTGGCGGAGCGCCCACGTCCACGGGTAGCCGCCCACGTCGAAGGTCGCCGTCACCCCGGCGCAGAGGTAGGAGCGGAAGAAGCGCCCCGGCTCGCGCTCCAGGACGCCCACGATGGAGTCGTAGGGGAAGCGGTCGCGGACGTCGAGGGCGTCGGGGCGCCCGTCGGCCCACCCCGTCTGCGAGTAGTGCACGTGCGCGTCCACCAGCCCGGGGACGATCCACTTCCCCCGCGCGTCCACCACCTCCACGTCGGGCCCGATCTCGCACTCGCCCACGCACGCGATCCGCCCGCCGCGCATCACCACCGTGGCGTTGGCCCGCGGCGCCGCGCCGGTGCCGTCGACCACCGTGGCGCCCGTGAGCGCGAACGCGGGGACGGGGACGTCGCCGGGGGAGCCGAAGGCGGTGGAGACGGCGATCTTCCACGACCCGTCCGCCTGCTTCACCAGGACGCGCTCCGAGACGCCGCGCTGGCTCCCGCCCTGGACCACGCGGTAGCGGTAGGCGCCGTAGACCACCCCCGGCGCCAGGGGGACGACCTCGTAGTGCGTGGCCACCAGCGTGTCGGGCCAGCTGTTCGGGTCGCCGCCGGCCAGCCCCTCGTAGCCGTACGCCACCCCGCCGGGGCCGGTGCGCGCCAGCCGCGGGCCCTGGAGGTAGTGGCGGAGGTACGCCGCGCGGTCGCGGGCGTGGATGGCGCCGATGTTGGAGCGGAACGCGGCCAGCGCCGCCGCCGAGTCGGCCGCCCGCTCGCCCGGCGCGTACGGCCGCGCCTGCGCGTGGGTGGCGATCGGGAGCGCGAGGAGGGCGGCGGCGAGCGCGAGGGCGTGGAGTCGCTTCATCGGGGATCGCACGGGGATGGAGGAAACGAAGGAGCGGGCGCCCCTATGGTAGCGGGCGCCCGCTCCGGCGGTCAAATCGGCCGTCGCGTCACCGCCGCAGGTAGCAGAAGCAGCTCCCGTCGGGCGTGCAGGTGCCGCCGATGGTCCCGATGGCCTGGCAGAGCCGGTTGCAGAGCGTGGCGCACGACTGCGCCGGGGCCGCCTCGGCCGCCGGGGCCGCCGCCGCCTGCGTGGCGCCGAAGCCGAGCGCCGCCGCCACGGCCGCGCCGTAGAACGTCCTCGCCGTGAGCCTCATCGCGTCTCCTCCTTCGGTTTCGAGTCCACCGCCGCCGCCTCAGTAGAGGCAGAGGCAGCGGCCGTTGTAGCACCGCCCGTCGTAGGCGCTCACCGCCCGGCACTGGTTCCGGCACCCCTGCTCGGTGCACGCCCGCGCCTCGTCGCGCGCGGCGTCCGGCGCCGCCGCCGCCTGGGTGGCG
>DATACF010000750.1:0-4362 GCA_036259235.1 Longimicrobium sp.
GCCCCGGCCGCCGCGGGCGAGACGCGCGCCTTCGGCGAGGCCATCCCCGCGCCCGCCGCCCCGGCCGGGGCGAGACGCGCGCCTTCGGCGAGGCCATCCCCGCGCCCGCCGCCCCGGCCGTGCGCGGCGAGGAGCGGGCCGTGCTCACCGCGCCGCCGCTGGTCCCGAAGCCGATCTCGCGGAGCTACGCGACGAAGGTGACGGTGGACCTGGAGGTGGTGGAGAAGACGATGCGGATGGCCGACGGCGTCGAGTACACCTTCTGGACCTTCGGCGGAACGGTGCCGGGGAGCTTCATCCGCGTCCGCGAGGGCGACCTGGTGGAGTTCAAGCTGAAGAACCACCCCTCCAGCACGGTGCCCCACAACATCGACCTGCACGCGGTGACCGGCCCCGGCGGCGGCGCCGAGGCGACGATGGTCGTCCCCGGCCACGAGTCGGTCTTCCGCTTCACCGCGCTCAACCCCGGGCTCTACGTCTACCACTGCGCCTTCGCCCCCGCCGCGCTGCACGTGGCCAACGGGATGTACGGGCTGATCCTGGTGGAGCCCAAGGAGGGGATGCCGGCGGTGGACCGCGAGTTCTACGTGATGCAGGGCGACTTCTACACCAGGGGCGCGCACGGCGAGCCGGGGCTCCAGCCCTTCGACCTGGCCAAGGCCGTGGCCGAGCAGCCCGACTACGTGGTCTTCAACGGCTCCGTCGGCGCGCTGACGGGCGACAACGCCCTCAAGGTCCGCACGGGCGAGACGGTGCGCCTCTACGTGGGGAACGGCGGTCCCAACCTGACCTCCTCGTTCCACGTCATCGGCGAGGTGTTCGACAACGTCTACACCGAGGGCGGCACGCTGGCGCAGCACGACGTGCAGACGACCTCCATCCCCGCCGGCGGGAGCGCCATCGTGGAGTTCCGCGCCGAGACGCCGGGGAAGCTGGTCCTGGTCGACCACGCCCTCTTCCGCGCCTTCAACAAGGGGACGGTGGGGCTGATGATGGTCGAGGGCGAGCCGCGGGCCAGCGCCTTCTCCGGCCAGGTCTCCACCGGCCCGTACACCCCGGCCGCGCCGGCCGGGAAGTAGACGACGGACCGAGGGCGGGCGCTCCGGCGCCCGCCCTTCGCGGCTTTCTTCTTCCGAACCTTCGAAAGGACCGACAGACGATGCGCGCCCTCATCCTCTCCCTCCTCCTCGCCCTGGCGCTCGCGGCCCCCGCCGCGGCGGCGCCCGGCGCGGGGATGGCGCGCATCCCGGGCGGTCGCTACGTCCCGCTCTTCCTCAACGGCCGCCCGTCGGTCGAGGTGGACGCCTTCGCCCTCGACCGCCTCCCCGTCACCCGCGCCGAGTACCTCGCCTTCGTCCGCGCCCACCCGCGGTGGCGGCGCGGCGGGGCGCCGCGCGCGATGGCGGGGCCCGGCTACCTCGCCTCGTGGCCGGGTCCGCTCGCCGCCGGCACCGCGGCGGACGCGCGGCGGCCGGTGACCGAGGTCTCGTGGTTCGCGGCGCGGGCCTACTGCGCCTGGCGGGGGAAGCGGCTCCCCACCGTCCACGAGTGGGAGCTCGCCGCGCGCGCCAGCGAGACGGCGCGCGACGCCTCGCGCGACCGCGCCTTCATGGCGCGGCTCCTGGAGCTCTACCGCACGCCGCGCCCCGTGCCGCCGCCGGTGGGCTCGGGATTCCGCAACGTCTACGGCGTGGGCGACCTGCACGGCGTGGTGTGGGAGTGGGTCGACGACTTCAGCTCGCTCCTGGTCTCCGACGACTCGCGCGCCACCGCCGGGCGCGACCATCCGCTCTTCTGCGCCGCGGGGGTGGTGGGCGCCACCGACCCCGGCAACTACCCCGCGTTCCTCCGCTACGGCTTCCGCGCCGCGCTGGAGGGGCGCGCAACGATCGGGAGCCTCGGCTTCCGCTGCGCACAGGACCTCTGACCATGCGCTCCCTCGTCCGGCTCTCCCTCGCCGCCGCGCTCGCCGCCCTCGCCGCCTGCGGCCCGGGCTCCGGCGCCGCCGTCGACCCCTCCGCGGAGGCGCCGTCCTCCGCGTCCGCCGTCTCCGACTTCTCCGTGTACGACCTGGAGGCGCCCTGGCGCGACCCGACGGGCGTGGAGCGGGCGCTGGGGTCGCTCGGCGGGAAGGTGCGGGTGGTGGCGATGGTGTACACGCACTGCACGCACACCTGCCCGATGGTCGTGGCCGAGATGAAGCGGCTGGAGGCGGCGCTCGGGGCGGGGGAGCGGGGCGGGGTGGGCTTCGTCCTCGTCTCCCTCGACCCCGAGCGCGACACCCCGGCGCGCCTCGCCGAGTCCGCCGCGTCGATGCGCCTCGACCCCGCGCGGTGGACGCTCCTGGCCGGCGACGCCGGCGCCGTGCGCGAGCTGGCCGCCCTCCTCGGCGTCCGCTACCGCGCCGAGGCCGACGGGCAGATCTCGCACTCCAACGCCTACTTCGTCCTCGACGCCGCCGGCCGCGTCGTCCACCGCCAGGAAGGCCTCGGCGCCGGCACCGACGCCGCCCTCGCCCGCGTCCGCGAAGCCGTGGCCCGCCGCTGATCCGGCGAAAACAAAAGTCTCTCACAGGGGGGCGCAGAGGGAACGGCATGGTCCCCCTGTGTCCCCTGTGCCCCCTGTGAGAGACTTGTTTTTAGTTCGTTCGATGCAAGCGGAGGATCAGGCGCTCGGCGCCGGGCGGAAGCGCGCGAGGACGCGGTCGCCGGCGTAGAGCGTGAGCCGGCCGTCGTCGATGGAGTAGCGGTCGGTGGCGTCGAGGAGCTGGAGGTACGCCTGCTCGGTCTCCATCACCCCCTCGCAGAAGCGCCGCGTGGTGACGAGCTCGCCGAACACCAGGCGGTCGCCGATCCGCTGGTAGCCGCCGCCGAAGGAGTTGCACCCCGTCGTCCCCTGCGCGCGCCCCTCGGCGGCCACGAGGCGGAGGGTGGGACGCTCCCAGCGGATGTCCTGCCGCACCGGCTCGCTGGCGATCTCCTCCAGCCCCCACGTCGTCTCCTCCAGCGGCACCTGCGCGCCCTGCGGTCCCATCCCCGGCTCCAGCGACGCCGGCGGCGCGCACGCCGACGCGATCATCATCATTCCCGCCGCCGCCAGGCCGCGGACCCACCGGTCTCCCAGTCTCATCCCATCGTTCCTTTCCCAGGGCCCCGTTCTCGCCTTCGCGCTCGGGCCGTTCTCCAGCGAATTGCGCACCACCGGCGGCGCGCTCCTCCTCTTGACAGCTACAGCAGCACCCGCCATCTTCCCCTAGACGTCGAGAGAACATCTTTTCCCCCCACGGAGCCCGCCCCGTGCCCCCACGTCCGCAGACCGACGCCCTCCGCGGCTCGATCGACCTGCTGGTCCTCAAGACGCTCTCGCTCGCTCCCCTGCACGGGTGGGGGATCAGCCAGCGGATCCAGCAGATCTCCGAGGGGGTGCTGGAGGTCAACCAGGGGTCGCTCTACCCCGCGCTCCAGCGGCTGGAGAAGGAGGGGCTGATCACCAGCGGGTGGGGGACCTCCGAGAACAACCGGCGGGCCCGCTACTACGAGATCACCCCCGCCGGCCGCCGCGCGCTGGGCGAGGAGCTGGAGAGCTGGCGCCGCTTCGCCGCCGGCCTCGAGGCCGTCCTCCGCACCTCCTGACCGCCGCCGGCGGTCCTTCCAGACGTATCCCCCCGCACCCACCGGAGCTCCCCCACGATGGCCTGGCTCGAAGCCGCACGCGCCCGCCTGCGCCTCCTCCTCGCCCCCGGCGCCGCCGAGGCGCGGATGGACGAGGAGATCCGCTTCCACATCGAGATGGAGACGGAGCGGCTCGCCCGCGAGGCGGGGCTCGACCCCGTCGAGGCGCGGCGTCGGGCGCTGGTGGCCTTCGGCGGGGTCGAGAAGGTGCGCGAGGAGATGCGCGACGGCCGCGGTCTCGCCTGGCTCGGCGGGTGGAAGCTCGACCTCAAGCTGGGCGTGCGGATGCTCCGCCGCTCGCCGGGGCTCACCGTCGTGGCCACGCTGGCGCTCGCGGTGGCGATCGGCGGCGGGGCGGGGTACCTGGAGCTCGTCAACGACCTCTTCCGCCCGCGGCTCGCCTTCCCCGACGGGGACCGGATCGTCGGCCTCCACAACTGGGACGCGGCCGGCGGCGCCGCAGACCCGCGCGTCCTCCACGACTTCGCCGCCTGGCGCCGCGAGCTGCGCTCCGTCGAGGAGCTCGGCGCCTTCCGGCCGCTGGAGCGCAACCTGGTGACCGCCGACGGCCGCGCCGAGCCGGTGCGGGGGGTGGAGACGAGCGCCGCCGCCTTCCGGGTGACGCGCGTCCCCCCGGCGCTGGGGCGGCCGCTGGTGGCGGCGGACGAGGCGCCGGGCGCGCCCGCGGTGG
>DATACF010000751.1:0-8720 GCA_036259235.1 Longimicrobium sp.
CGCGCCCCGGCGCCCGGCGGGCGCCGTGCGCTCGGCGGGGTCGAAGTCGCGCCCGCGGACGAGCGGGATCTCGAACGCGCCGAAGTACCCCGCCGGCGCGGCCACGAGGCTCGCGCTCATGGCCGGCGCGTACGTGACCCCCGGAACGCGGTCGGCGGGGTGCACGGAGAGGGGCGCGGTGACCGTCCCCATCTGCATGGGCATCGCGGCCACCACGCCGGGCATGGCGGCGACCCGGTCGACGACCGCGGCGATCCGGGGCGCGCGCTCCGCCGGGGACACCCGCCCGGCCCAGGTGTCGAGCTCGACCTCCGCGATCCGGTCGGCCACGCCGGGCGCCGCGCGGCTCCCCAGGTCCGTCCCCAGGCTCGCGACCACGACGCCGAGCCCCACCAGGAGCGGCTGCGTGAGCGCGATCTGCGCGACGACGAGCGCCCGCTGGAGCCGCGACCGGGCCGCGGCGACGGACGACGACGAGCCCTTCAGCACCTCGCTCACGGACACGCGCGTGGCGTGGAGCGCGGGTGAGGCGCCGAACAGGAGACCCACGGCGAGGGCCACCGCGCACGTCGCGAGCGTCACCCGGGCGTCCACCACGAGCTGCACGTCCCCGAGCCCCGCGCCCAGGAGGCGGATCGCCGCCGCCGTCACGAAGAGGCCGACGGCCGCGGCGACGAGGGCCAGGAGGACGCTCTCGGTGAGGAGCTGCCGGACCAGCCGCCCGCGCGGCGCCCCCAGCGAGAGGCGCACGCCGATCTCGCGCCGGCGCGTCACCGCGAGCCCGACCAGGAGCGCGCTGACGTTCGTGCAGGTGATGAGGAGGACGAGGAGCGCGAGCCCGCCCGCCGCCCCCGCCGAGACGAGGAGGTCCGCGCGCTGGCTGACGCGGCTGTTGCTCGCGAGCATCGGCACGACGTCGGCGCTCCCGGTCGCGGCGCCGGCGCCCTGCGTCGCGGCGCCCTCGCGCCCCTGGCGGAACGCGCGCTCCGCCAGGCCGGCGACCACCGGCGCCGCGGCCTCGGCCGTCACCCCCGGGCGGAGCCGGGCGGCCGCGCGGAGGAAGGTGCTGTCGTGGTGGGCGAAGACCGCCGGGGTGCGCTTCTGGAGGAGGGGATACGCCGCGAGCGGGACCCACACCGCCGGGCCGCCCCCGCCGTCCGTGCCGGCGAAGCGCGGCGGCGCCACGCCCACGATCTCGACCGGGACGCCGCCGACCCGGAGCGTGCGGCCGATCACGTCGCGGGCGCCGCCGAATCGCTGCCGCCAGAGCGCGTGGCTGATCATCGCCGTGGGCGGCGCCGTCAGCCGCAGTCCGTCCGCCTCCGCGGCCGGCGGCGCGCCGAGCGCGGGGCGGACGCCGAGGAGGCCGAAGTAGTTCGGCGTCGTGTAGATCACCCGCACCGTCACCGGCGCCGACGCCGCGTCGCCCGTGTGGACGATCGCGGTCTCGTCGGCGTACGCGGCGACGCCGGTGAACAGGTCGGTGCGGCCGGCGTGCGCCTGTACCTCCGGCCACGACATCAGCCGCGGCTCCAGCCCGGTCAGGCCCTGCACGCGCAGGGTGCCGCGGATCCGCACCAGCGACTCGTCGCGCGCGATCCCCGGCGCGGGCATCGTCGCCAGCGAATTCAGCAGCGTGAACAGCACCACGACGGTGCCGATCCCCAGCGACAGCACCAGGACGATCGTGAGCGTCGACAGGGGGGTGCGGCGGAAGTGGCGGAGGGCGTAGCGGAGGTCGGCCGCGAGGCCCTCGACCCAGGGGAGGCCGCGCTGCTCGCGCACGCGCTCGGCCGCCTGCGTGAGCCCGCCCGCCGCGATCATCGCCTGGCGGCGCGCCTCGGCGGGGGGCATCCCGCGGCGGATGTTCTCCTCCGTCTCCATCTCGAGATGGGCCTCCATCTCCGCGCGGAGGTCGTCGTCGGCGCCCGCGTGGCCCCGGAAGAGGGCCGCCGTGCGGGCCAGCGCCCTGCGAAGGGCTTTCATGCGGGCCCCGGCTTCAGTGCGAGGAAGGACGCGATCAGCTCCGCCGTCCGCTGCCACTCGCGGGTCTCGCGCGCCAGCTGCGTCCGGCCGGCCGGCGTGAGCGAATAGAACTTCGCGCGGCGGTTGTTCTCCGACTGTCCCCACTCCGCCGCCACCAGCCCCTCCTGCTCCAGCTTCAGCAGGGCGGGGTAGAGGGTGCCGTAGTTCAGCGTCAGCTGGTGCCTGCTCGTCTCCTCGATCCGCCGCGCGATGCCGTAGCCGTGCAGCGGCCCCAGCACGTCGAGCGTCTTCAGGATCATGAGCGCGAGCGTCCCCGGCTGGACCTCTCGTTTCTCCACGACCATTCTCCTATTGTTTACCCATACGAATCGGGCGCGAGGCGGGGTCGTATGGCCCGCCCATAAGAAGATGTACGAGACTCGCAAGGTGCGCAAGTCCTATGGGTGAGCCATAAGGAGAGGGCGCGCGATCCGCACGCTACGCCAGGGCGTTTCAGGCGGAGCGCGCCGCCGGGTTGCGAACACCGGGACGACCGCGTACAACCCTTCGGACGCCGCACGAGGGACCGCCTCCCGCCTCTCCCGCGACCGCATGGACGCCGCGACCCCGCTCCAGTCTCCCCTCGACCCTGTCTTCGCGGGGCACACCGAGATCCCGTTCGCGTTCCGGGAGCAGTTCTTCCACCGCGAGGACCTCCCGCACGGGATGCGGCTGGAAGGGGTGATGCACCGGATCTGGTACCGCCCGCGCTGGCTCCGCCCGCTCTTCGTCCTGCTGGGGAAGCTGGGGATCCTCGTCCCACACGTCGCGGAAGGTGTGCCGACGACGCTCACCGTGCGGCCGGGGCGGAGCCGGCTCGACGGGCTCCTCCACGTCTGGGACCGCACCTTCGCCTTCCCCGAGCCGGTGCGCTTCCGGACGACGATCGTCTACGACCCCCGGATCGGCCAGGTGGTCGACCTCGTCGGCCCGCGCGACGCGCTCTACATGGTGTGGATCGCGCGCTTCCACCCGCCCGGCCGCTTCACCCTCGACACGCACTCCATCGCGCTGCGCCTCGGCGGGCGGAAGCTCTGGATGCCGCGGTGGCTGTGGAAGCTCCTCCTGGGCACCGTCACCTTCTCGCAGGTGGCGGAGTCGATGGAGGGCGACACCGTGCGGATCGACCTCCTCCTCGTCCATCCGATTTTCGGGAAGGTCTTCGGCTATGTGGGAACGTTCCGGACGGTGCGCACCCCGAAGGCGGACGAGCGGGCGGAGCCGTGACGCGCCCGGCGCCGCTCCGCTCGCCCTTCGAGCCCCTCTTCGCCGGCCAGGGCGCGCTCCCGGCCGCCTTCTCGGAGCCGTTCTTCCACGCGGCCGGCGACCCGTACGCGGTGCGGCTGGAGGGGACGATGCACCGGGTCTGGCACCGCCCGGCCGCGCTCGGCCCCGTTCTTCTGGCTCCTGGGGAAGCTGGGGATCCTCGTCCCCCACGTGGCCGAGGACGTGCCGATGACGGTGGCCATCACGCCGGGGTGGAGCGCGGCGGACGGGCCGGTCCAGGTGTGGGAGCGCACCTTCGCCTTCCCCCGCCCGGTCCGCTTCCGGACGACGACGCTCTACGACCCCGCGGTGGGGAAGCTGGTCGACCTCGTGGGGCCGGGGGACGTCCTGTACATGGCGTGGGAGACGCGCTTCCCCGCGCCCGGCCGCTTCGACGTGGAGACGGGGGCGACGGCGGTGCGGATCGGGCGCCGGAAGGTGTGGCTCCCGCGCGGGCTCGCCCGGCTCCTCTTCGGCCACATGCGCTTCACCCAGGCCGCCGAGGGCGACATCCTCCGCGTCGCGCTCGTGATCGAGCACCCTTTGTTCGGAAAGATCTTCGGCTACGAGGCCACGCTCCGCGCGGTGCGGGTGGCGAAGGCGGGCGGCTGAGTCTCGGAAGGAACTGCGGGTGTCACACAGAGGCGCAGAGACACAGAGGGGTTTTCTCTGTGTCTCTGTGTGAGATTCCAGCGGAGCCGGTCAGGCGATGGCGCCCGGCTTCCCGGCGACGCGGCGGAGGACGCCCGCCTGGCCGGCGTGGTAGGCCTGGTGGAAGAGGACGGTGGAAACCAGCGAGCGGACGGTCTCGTCGGGGTCGCCGCTGGGGCTGTGGGGCGCGGGGCGGTCGAGGACGTCGGGGGTGAGCGTGCCCAGCCCGGCGTCGACGCGCTCCACGGTCCGCTCCCACGCGGCCACGAGGTCGGCGAGGGGGAGCGCCTCGGCGGGGTCGGTGAGGGGCGCGGAGCCCCGGTCGTAGCGGGCCAGCGTGGACGGCTCCATCACCGGCGCCTGGCCCACGAGGGGGAGGAAGTGGTTGTAGACGACGAGGAGGTGCCCCAGCACCCAGTTCAGGCAGTTCCCGCCGGGCTCGGGCCGCGCCAGGCTCTCCTCGTGGGTGACGCTCTCCAGGTTCATCCGGACGACGGCGCGGACCATCCCCGCCTGGTGACGGAAGATCCCCACTTCGCTCGCGGTCTCCGGTGCGGTCGTGGTCATGCGTCGCCTCCTCGTGGGCTGAATTGATACGATATCGTACTATCCGATTTCCATATACTAGAAGACGCGGCGGGCGGCGTCAACCCCGTGGCGTCGGAGGCGGAGAGCGTCGTATTATACGAAATCGTACCAATCCCACTCCCGCGCGCGACCCGCCATGGCCCTGGAATTCCTCTCGCCGCTGCACAAGGCGTCCCGGCAGATCTCGGTGTACCTGGAGGCCCGCAACCGCGAGCTGGGGGTGAGCACCACCGAGGGGCACGTCCTCACCTACCTGCGCGGCTACGCCCCGGCGGCCATCGGCGAGCTGGTGCGCGTCTTCGGGATCAAGCAGTCCACCTTCACCAGCCTCCTCGACCGCCTGGAGGCGGACGGCCTCGTCCGCCGCGAGACCAACCCCGGCGACCGCCGCTCCTTCCTGATCCACATCACGGACGAGGGCGTGGCGCTGGCCGAGCGCCTGACCCGCGGCTTGGAGACGCTGGAGGCGGAGATCCGCGCCCGCGTCGCCCCCCGCGACGTCGAGGGCTTCCACGCCGTCATGGCCGCCGTCGAGGAGATCACCCGCGTCCGGCTCCGCGAGCGCTGACGCCGAGCGCGAGGCGGAAACCGCAAAAGAAGAATCTCACGCAGAGGAGCAGAGTCGGCAGAGGAACCGCAGTTCTCTGCTGACTCTGCTCCTGCGTGAGACCCGGTCCGTGAATGCCGGTCAGGCGGCGGAGGGCTGGCGGACCTCGCCTTCGAGGAAGGCGGCGAGCTCGTCCATGCGCGCCTCGGCGTCCTCCTCGCCGAGCGCGATCAGGCGCCGGGCGTAGTCGTCCTGGAACATGACGAGGCTGAGGACGTCGGGGGTGCGCGTCTCGCGCGTGCCCAGGCCGCGGGTGAGGAGGCGGAAGGCGTGGGGGAGGCGCGGCTCGTACTCGCGGGCGATCACCGAGAGGTCGCGCGAGGGGCGGATCACCATCACCTCCACCGGGCGCATCCCGTCGCGCCGCTCGGGGGGGAGCTTGTCGAGGAGGATGTTCATCCGCTCCATCCGCGCGACGTCCTGGTCGACCACGTCGAGGAAGACGGCGTCGTAGAGGACGCCCAGCACCTGCGCGGGGGGCGGGTACCCGGCGGTGGCGGGCGCGGCGGCCTCGCGCGCGGTGCGGTCGTAGCGGTTGGAGACGGTGAGGATCTTGTGCGCCCCCAGGTGGAGCGCGGGGGAGAGGGGGGCGGTGAGCCGCACGCCGCCGTCGCCGTACCAGTGCGTCCCGATCGGCACCGCGGGGAAGAAGAGGGGGAGGGCGGAGGAGGCCATCACGTGCTCCACCTTGATCTCCGTCTGCACCGCCTTCCGCTGCGGCCGCTCCCACGTCTCGATGGCCTCGCCCTGCACGAAGACGACCGACGTCCCCGTGGTGTAGTCGGTCGTCCCCAGCGCCACCGCGCGGAGCGTCCCCCGCGCCAGGTTCCGCGCCACCCCCGCCATCTCGCCCCCCTCCGCCCCCAGCGCCTCGCGGAGGAGGTCCCAGAGGGGCGCGGTGTCGACCAGCCCCCGCACCCGCGACTCGCGCGCGCCGCCGCCGGCGAGCTGGAAGCCCCAGCGTCCCATGTTCTTCACCAGCGCCCGCACGTCGACGCGGAAGATCCGCTCGGGCGTCAGCCCGGCCCAGAGCGCGGCCAGGTCGTCGAGCGACTCCGTCAGCGACCCGGGGTGGTTGGCGAGGTGCGCGGCGTTGATGGCCCCCGCCGAGACGCCGGTGAGGATGGGGATCTGGAGGCCGGGGAAGGCGCGCGCCACCGCCCGCAGCACCCCCACCTGGTAGGCCCCGCGCGCCCCGCCGCCGGAGAGGACGAGCGCCAGCCCGCCGCGGTCGGTGGTCCCCCGGCTGTGGGCGGCCTCGATGGCGGGGTCGGCGGTGTGGGAGGCCGGGCGGCGGTCGTCGGGCATGGGCGTGGAGTCCGGATCGGGGAGCGGCGCGGGCCGCGTGGGGGGCTGGACCTCGGCCCCAATATCCGCGATCCAGCTGTTTCGGGAAAGGGCCGGAGGGCGCAGCGGCGGCGTTCCGCGCGCGGCTGGCACGGAGCGCGCGTCGTCCATGTCTCCGTAGTCTGTCCTGTGTCTTCCTTCCGCCCCGCGACCGGACGGCCCGGCGGCGGGGGAGGCGAGCGCGACGGAGGAGCCCGTATGGCCGACGTGAACGTCAACAACAACCCGCCTCCTCCCCCCGCGGGCGGCGGCGGGGGCGGGAGCTCGGTGGTGCTGGGGATCGTGGTGCTGGTGCTCCTGGCCCTCCTGGTGTGGTTCGTCTTCCTCCGCGGCGGCGCGGGCGGCGACGGGACCGACGTGGACATCAACGTCGAGGCCCCCGCGGGCGGCGGCTCCTCCGGCGGCGGCACCTCGTCGGGCGGCGGCGGGGGGAACTGACCCCGCGACGCACCAGGGAAGAGGAACCGGTCTCACGCAGAGAAGCAGAGCCAGCAGAGAACCCCATGAAGTTCTCTGCTGACTCTGCTTCTCTGCGTGAGATCGCCGTTGCCTGCGACCGCCGCCCGCGACGGTGCTTACGGCTTGCGGTAGACGACGCGGCCGCCGACGACGGTCATAGTGGGCTCGGCCTTGAGGATCTCGGCGTCGGGGATGGTGAGGAGGTCGGCCGACCAGACGACGAGGTCGGCGAGCATCCCGGGCTGGAGGGTCCCCTTCACCCGCTCCTGCCACTCGCCGTGCGCGGGGGTGGCGGTGTAGAGGCGGATGGCCTCCTCGCGGGAGAGGCGCTGCTCGGGGAGCCAGCCGCCGGGGGGGACGCCGGGCTCCTCGCGGCTCTGGCGGGTGACGGCCGAGTAGATCCCCTCCACCGGCGGCATCGGCTCGACGGGGAAGTCGGTGCCGAAGACGACGGTGGCGCCGGCGTCGAGGAGCGAGCGCCAGGCGTAGGCGCCCTCCACCGCGCGCTCGCGGCCGATGCGCGTCTCCACCCAGCGCATGTCGCTGGTGGCGTGCGTGGGCTGCATGGAGGCGATGACGCCCAGCTCCCGGAAGCGGGGGATGTCGGCGCGGTCGAGGACCTGCGCGTGCTCGACGCGGTGGCGGCGCGCGCGGGGCCCGTTGGCGCGCGCCGCCCGCTCGAAGGCGTCGAGCGCCTGGCGGTTGGCGGCGTCGCCGATGGCGTGGAGGATCACCTGGAGCCCCGCCGCGTCGGCCGCGCTCACCAGCGAGTCGAGCTGGCCTTCACGATACTGGGCCAGCCCGTGGGTGGACGGGTCGTCGTGGAAGGGCTCCAGCATGTAGGCGGTGCGCGAGCCCAGCGTCCCGTCGGTGTACCCCTTCAGCATCCCCATCCGCAGCCATTCGTCGCCCGTGCCGGCGGTGATCCCCTGGCCCTTGAGCGCGTCGATCACCCGCTGCTCCAGCGGGAACCAGGCGTAGACGCGCACGGTGAGCGAGTCGGCGGCGCGCAAGCTCCGGTAGGCGTCGACGTCGGCGAGCGAGGCGTCGGTCTGCACGCTGGTGACGCCAGTGCGGGCCGCGAGGTCGAGCGCCGCGCGCACCGACCGCCGCACCTGCGCGGGCGTCGGGTCGGGGACGTGCGGGCCGACCAGCCCTTCCGCCGACTCCTTGAGGATCCCCGTCGCCTCGCCGGTGCGCGGGTCGCGGACGACCTCGCCGCCCGGCGGGTCCGCGGTCGTCCGGGTGATCCCGGCGATGCGGAGCGCCTCGGAGTTGGCCCACGAGGTATGCCCGTCGACGCGCGAGAGGAGGACGGGGTTGCGGGGCGCCGCGCGGTCGAGGACCTCCTTCGTGGGCCACCCGCCGGGGCCGAGCTCGGACGCGGGGAGGCGGGTGTGGTCCCACCCGCGCCCCAGGATCCACTCGCCGGGCTGGGCGCGCGCGGCCGCCGCGGTCACGCGGCGCTCGATCTCGGCCGTCGAGGTGGTGCCCAGGAGGTCGACGGCGAGGAGGGAGGCGCCGCCGGAGGCGAAGTGGATGTGCGCGTCGTTGAACCCCGGCGTCACCAGCCGCCCGCCCAGGTCCACGACCTCCGTCGCGGGCCCCGCGTGCCGCCGCACCTCGGCGTCGCTCCCGGCGGCCACCACGCGCCCCTCCCGCACCGCCAGCGCCTGCACGACGGTGTGGCCCGGGTCGGCCAGGAACACCTTGCCGTTCACGAAGACCCGGTCCGCCGCCTCGGCCGGCGCGGAGGCCCGCGGGGCGGGGGAGGGCG
>DATACF010000752.1:0-2187 GCA_036259235.1 Longimicrobium sp.
CGCCGCCCGCAGGAGCGAGAAGTTCTGCATGTTGCGCGCGCCGATCTGCACGATGTCGGCGTACTCCACCACCAGCGCCAGGCTCTCCGCGTCGATGGCCTCGGTGACGATGGCCATCCCCGTCTCCTCGCGGGCCAGCGCGAGCAGCCTGAGCCCCTCCTCGCCCATCCCCTGGAAGGCGTACGGGGAGGTGCGCGGCTTGAACGCGCCGCCGCGCAGCACCGTGGCGCCGGCGTCGCGGAGCCGCTGCGCGATGCCGACGATCTGCGCCTCTGACTCCACCGAGCACGGCCCGGCCATCACCGCCACCTCGTCGCCGCCGATGCGCGTCCCGTTCTCCAGCTCGATCACGGTGGGCTCCGGGCACCACTCCCGGGAGACCTGCTTGTACGGCTGCGAGACGTGGATCACCTGGAGGACGCCGGAGAGCGCCTCGATGCGGTCTGCGGGGACCTTGCCGTCGTTGCCGATGAGCCCGACCGCGGTGCGCTGCTTCCCGGGGATGGGGCGCGCCTCGTAGCCGAGCTCGTGGATGGTGTCGACGACGGTGCGGACGTCGTCCTCCGTCGCGTCGTGCCGCATGACGACGAGCAAATCTGTCTGTGGAGCCTGGGTTTCGATCCGTTCAGCGAGCAGGGGAAGTATAGCACCCGGTGGTTCGCGGGTGAAGTATTCGGGCCCTGGCGGCGGGGGGCCGGGGCGAGCCTCGCCAAACGGCCGGCGAGTCTCCCCCCGTGACATCCTTGGGAGGTACCGCGGAACTGCAACAACCCGCCCCCGGCTGGGCGCCCGCGTGAGGGATGCGCGCCCGGCAGGGCCGAGACCCGCGGGGCGGTTTCCGCGGGTCTCGGCGGAGTTGGGCACGGTCGTATCGTGCCCTACTCCGCGCGCAGCCCGACCCGAGCGCCAGCGGGGGGCACGCCCAACCCCGTTGTCAAAAGGCCGTTCAAGCAACCCGCTCGCGGTCCGTCAAAGCCCACGCGCCCTCCAGCTCCACGCCGACGAGCGTCGAGACGCCCGGCTCCTCCATGGTGACGCCGTAGATCCAGTCGGCGGCCTCCATGGTGCGCGGGTTGTGGGTGATGACCACGAACTGCGTCCCGGCCTTGAAGTCCTGGAGGAGCTGGATGAAGCGGCCCACGTTGGACTCGTCCAGCGGCGCGTCCACCTCGTCGAAGAGGCAGAACGGCGACGGCTTCACCAGGTAGATGGCGAAGAGCAGCGACAGTGCGGTCAGCGTGCGCTCGCCGCCGGAGAGGAGGTGGATCCGCTGCGTCTTCTTGCCGCGCGGGGAGGCGTGGATCTCGATGGGCGACTCCAGCGGGTCGTCCGGGTCGGCGAGCCACACGTCGCACTCCCCGCCCATGAACAGCGAGTGGAAGGTGCGGTGGAAGTTCTCGCGCACCGTGGCGAAGGTGGAGAGGAAGACCTCGCGCGCCGTCCTGTTGATCTGGCGGATGGCGGCGGAGAGGTCGTCGCGCGCCCTGGTGAGGTCGTCGCGCTGCTCCAGCAGGAAGGTGAGTCGGCGCTCCTCCTCCTCGTGCTCCTGCACGGCCAGCATGTTGATGGGGCCCAGCGCCTCCACCTGCCGCGCCAGCTCCTTCACCTCTGCGCGCCAGGCGTCGGGGTCGCCCTCCTCCACGGGGGACGCCGCGTCGAGGAGCGCCTCCCAGGGACGCCCCCACTCCGCCTCCAGGCGGTCGCGGGCGCGCTCCACCCGGCCGCTCCACTCGGTGCTCTCCAGCTCCAGGCGGTGCCGCTCCTCGTGGCACTCGCCCTCGCGGCGGCGGCCCACGCGGGCGCGCTCCTCGGCCTCGCGCACCTCGTCCTCGATTGCGGCCAGCCGGGCGTCCACGCCCTGCAGCTCGGCGGCGGCGCGGTCGCGCTCCGCGAAAAGCCCCTCCACCTCCTCGCCGGCGCGCTCCCGCACCCCGGAGAGCCCCTCCAGCGAGCGGAGCAGCTCCCCGGCCTCGGCGTCGATGGTCCGTTCGCGGCGCCCGGCGCCCTCGCGTCCCTGCACCGCGGCGGCCAGCCGGCGCTCCGTCTCGCGGAGGTCGCCCTCGGCGCGGGCGGCGGCGACGCGCAGCTCCGCCTCCTCGTCGCGGGCGGCTTCCCAGGCGCCCTCCAGCTCCGCCAGCCCGGAGGCGGCGCGCGCCACCTCGCTCCCGGCGGCGGCGGCCTCGCGGC
>DATACF010000753.1:0-5885 GCA_036259235.1 Longimicrobium sp.
GGCCGGGCAGCCACCCCTCGCCGTGGCGGAGGAGCTTCTCCACCTCCGCGTCGCCCACCCAGTAGTGCTTGGCCCCGTCCAGCACGGGCACCAGGACGTACAGGTGCGTCAGCAGCTCCGACAGCCGCTTCGTCGCCTGCAGCGTCACCGTGAAGACGCGGCTGTCGCCCCACTCCGGGCGCTCCGGGTCCAGCGGGTGCGCTTCGACGCCGAGCGCGTACCCCAGCGGCTCGAAGAGGCGGCGGAGGAACGCCTCGCCCCCGGGCGCCGGGACGGCGGCCACGCGCGCCTCCAGCGGGATCGGCGTCTCCGCCAGCTCCGGCCGGTCGCGGCTGGCGCCCGCCATCGCCGAGCGCAGCACGCGCGAGAGGGCGACGGAGAGGAACGACGAGGCCACGTACGGGCGGTCGTTCACGTACTGGTCGAGCGCGCCCTCGGCGCCCCCCTTCCCGCGCACCAGCTCCACCGGGTCCACGTCCAGCAGGAGCGCGGCGGTGCACGCCTCGTCGGTGGCCTCGGGGTAGAAGACGTGCGCCTTCCCGAAGCCCAGGTCGAACGACTGCGCCCGCGCCGGGTTCTTCGCCAGCAGGTAGCCCAGGTCCGTCGCCGGCCGGTGCGTGGTCCGGATCGTCAGCAGCATCTCGCGTTTTTCTGGAACGGGTGTCGGGGAAGGTTCTACGGCAACTGCGAACTGCAACTGCGGATCTGGGCGTGTCCCTCCGCTGCGCTCCGGGCCGGGCTGCGGGCCGCGTAGGCAACGATACGACCGTTGCCAACGCGGCGGAGCCCCTGGCGGACTCCCCGCATTCCGCCGCTCATCGCGGATCGCGATCCCCTTCGCATTCCCCTCCGCCAGGGTCTCCGCCCTCCGGGCCCGCATCCCTCACGCAAATTCCCTCGAACGGCGAACTTCGATCGCCTACGGCCTCGCCCCCCTTCGCCGCGCGCCGGCCGCCGAGAATCCTCCCTCCTGCCCCCCGGCGGCCCGCGCACTCACGCACTTTCGCACTTTCGCACTGATCAATCCTTGTACGGATCGACCTCCCCCGCCCCCGCCATCACCACGATCAGCGGGTGGAGGATGTGCTGGACCTCGATGGTGGCGCCCTGCGCGTCCAGCACCCTGGTGAGGCGCCGGTACGCCTGCGGGGCCTCGTCGAGGCCGCCGCCGCGGAGGACCACGCCCTTCTTCGCCAGCCACTCGGCCTGCATCTGCGGCGAGATCTTCCCCGGCTTGATCACCTGGCCCTTGCGGGTGCGCTTCCCGGCGGCCTCGGTGCGGCTCATCACCCGCCCCGCCCCGTGCACGGTCGAGAAGAGCGCGTCCCGCTGCGCCTGCTCGACCTCGGGCTCGGCCTTCGACGCGCCCGCCACGATCACCGCGTCGTCGCCCATCGACCCGCCGATGAACCCCTTCTGGCCGGGGAACGCCGGGGTGGCGCCCTTGCGGATCACCACGTACTCCGTCGGCTCGCCCTCGGGGGAGAGGTGCGTCTCCTTCCAGGCGAAGTTGTGGTGGTTGTGGACGAGCTCCAGCTCCCGGCCGCCCATCAGCTCCACCACCTTGCGGGCCACCCACTCGCGCCCGGCGTAGGCGTAGCGGCCGGCGAGGCTCATCAGCTGCCAGTAGTCGTGCCCCGACGGCTGGTCGAGCCCCATCAGCACCTCCTTCTCCCGCGCCCGCTCGCCCCACGTCCCGCCCTGCGAGATCGAGAGGAAGTCGGAGGCGATGGTGTGCCCCAGGCCGCGGCTCCCGAAGTGCACCCCCACCCACACCGCGCCGCTCTCGTCGGCGAAGACGTCGACGTAGTGGTTCCCGCTCCCGACGGTCCCCAGCTGGCGCCGCGCCTTGTCGCGGAGCCTGTCGCGGTAGCCGCCGATGTTGGGGAGCGCGTACCACGCCGGGTCCTGGAAGAGCGGATCGTCGACCGGTGCGTCGTCGGCCTCGTTCTTCCGCCCGATCCCGAACGAGATCGTCTGCGCGATCTCGTCCGCCAGCCGCAGGATCCGCCGGTCCTGCGTCAGCCGGTGCGGGTTGCGCTTCACCTCGTCGAGCGTGAGCCCCCTGGTGATGTCCTCCAGCGCCAGGTCGGTCCGGATCGCCGCGTTGCCGCACGCGATGTCGAAACCCACACCCACGACCGACACCTTCTCGCGGTACGCCGCCACGCCGCCGATGGGCATGATGTAACCGACGTGAGCGTCCGAAAGTAGCGCGGTCTTCTCGGCGCTCTGCGCGACCGCCGCGAGCTGCGCCAGGGTGTTCTCGTCGTGGTCGCCGAAGACGATGCTCTTCGACCCCATCCGTCTGAACTTCATGATCGCTCTCCGATGATCCCGGCCAGCACCCGCCGGACCGTGTCCCTGTCGTCGCGGATCTCCGATTCCCAGAAGGCGTGAAACCGGTATCCCATCTCCTCCAGCCTTTGCCTGCGCCGCGCGTCCTTGGCCCACTTCTCCCCCGCGCGCATGTGGAGCGAGCCGTTGTAGTCGTCGGGCTCCCAGATCGCGGGGTTGCAGTGCCAGAAATCTCCGAAGCACTCGATCACCAGCGTGCCGACGAGGAAGTCGACGTTGAACCGCCCGATCTGCGCGTTCTGCTGATAGTCGGCCCCGAGCTCTTCCAGCAACTGACGGACGGCGGTCTCGATCCGGGGCTTGCTGTTCTTCTTGTTGTGCCGTTGCCCGGCCGCGATGAACGAGGCGAGATGCCGCTCTTTTTCTTCGGGAGTCCGCGCAGCCGGCGGATCGACGCGACGGCCTCACCCGTTTCCCGCCGTGCCCGCGAGAGAAAAGCGCACCGCAGGAGACGATCCGGAGAACCCTGGAGAGCGGACGCACGCGCCCGCCCTCCAGGGGAGCCGAACTCAGTGCTCGTCGTCGTCCCAGCGGCGGTCGGCCATCTCCTCCTTGCGCCGGCGGTAGTGGAACTCGCGCTCGCGGCCGCGGGCGTCCTCGGTGGACTCGTGGATCGACTCGATGAGCGAGGCGCGCACCCAGACCCGCGCCCCCGTGATGTCCACGAACTTCAGCCACCGCGGCGCCCACCGCCGGTCCAGCTGCCGCGAGACCCGCGCCGCCGTCTCGGCCGAGACGTAGAACGACTCGGTCCGCGCCTCGACGACGAACCAGTCGCCGGCCACGAAGCGCCCGTCGCGCTCCTCCGGCCTGGTCTTCAGGTTCTTCATCTCGAAAACAATGGGGTACGTCGCTTCCGGCGAGGGCGCGAGGGCCGCACCGCGCGGCCCCCGCCCCCCTCCGGTCCTTCCTCCGGCATCCAGCACTGCCCGGCGGGCGGCGCGCGGGCCGGAGGTCCGGACCGCGCCCCTACCGCGCGAAGTCGGCGATCAGCTGCGGCGCGGCGGCGTCGAAGCCCACCACGTCCAGCATCCCGGCGTCCTCCGGGTCCGCGATGGTGAACCCGTTCGACGCCATCCCGACGACCACCAGCTTCGCCGGGATCCCCGTCGCCTCGCGGTAGCGCCGGAGCGCCTGCGCGGGGTGGACGGCCCCCGCCCACGTCTCGTTGTCGGTGTAGACGACGAAGACGTCGACCTTCCAGCGGTTCTTCAGCGCCTCCACCATCGGCAGCGCGCAGTCCGTCCCGCCGAAGGGAAGCCCCTCCGTCACCCGGACCACGTCGTCCAGCCGCTGCCGCGGCGAGAGCGACAGGGGGGTGAGCCCGCTGCTCGCCGACCCCCACCGCGAGGGGTGGCCCCCCGCCGTGAACGCGGTGAAGAAGTGCGCGGGCTCCGTGGCCGCCGTCACCAGCGCCATCGCCGCCGACGCCTCGCGGCAGCTGAGGTTGGGGAGCCCCAGCACCCGCGCCGACATCGACCCCGACACGTCGAGCGCCAGCATCGTCCGGCGCCCCGACCCCTCCACCGCGCCGAAGGCGAGGTAGAAGGCCGCGTCGAGCGCGTCGACCACCCGCGCCACCGGCGTCCAGCTCCCCTGCCCCCGCGCCCCGCTCCCGCGGGCGTAGGTCCGCAGCGCCGACAGCACCTGCACCGGGTGCACCCGCGCCCGCTTCAGCCGGCCCGCGTCGGTGAGCCGCGAGACGACGGTCTTCACCGCCGCGCTCCCGTTCACCAGCAGCCCGACGCGCGTGAGCGTCGCCAGGTTGCGGACCAGCGCCGTCGTCGGCATCTCCTCCAGGAGCGCCTCCCACACCACCGGGTGCCGCAGGAGGTGCGTGGGCACCATCTCCCGGGTGAGCCGGTACCGCCGGATGGTCTCCGCCGCCCGCTTCGGCGACAGCTCCGGGTCGGCGAAGAGCCCGTCCGCCGCCCGCACCAGCGCGGTCGCGAGCGACCTCGGCGCGTCCTCCGGCAGAGCGCCGCGGACGGCGCGGGCGAAGAGCGCCCGCTGCTCCTCGGTCTTCGGCTTCGGGTGCGCCAGCCGGAGGGCGTCGCGGTGCGCCCACCCGTCGCGCGAGGGGTACTTCAGGAGCTGGTAAGCCAGCTCGCGCCCCTCGCGGGCGGTGTACCACGCCCCCACCGCCCGGCGCACCCCCCGCCCCCACCCGCGGAAGGCGCCGGCGTACTTCAGCCAGTGCAGGAGGTGCGTCCCCGTCCGCGCCACCTCGGGGAGCGCCCGGAGCGCCGCGGCCCGGGTCGCGGGGTCGCCGAGCCCCGCGGCCATCGCCAGGACGAAGAGCGCCGGGTCGTTCTTCGGCGCCCGCCCCGACGCGCTCACCTCCACCACGCGCCGGACGACGCGCGGCCCGTCCGCGGCCAGGCACTCGGCCACCGCCCCCGCGCCCTCGACGGTGAGCTCGCGCTCGCCGACGTAGTAGGTCCCGCCTTCGGTCCCCAGGACCAGGAAGCGGTCGAGCCGGGTCCAGGCGTCCACGGCCCAGGCGTACCCGCCCGCCGAGTTGGGTACCTGCGCCGAGCCGGGGATCGGCGCCCGCTGCGGCGTCGCCAGCTTCCGCAGGCGAGTCGCGACGTGCTTCGTGAAGTCCATCATCGGTCCGCTCGCCTCCTTTCCAGGCCGAGGGGTCGTGCGTGTCCGCCGCGACCGTCGTGTCGCGGCCGTTCCGGCGTGGAGCGCGGCCGGGGGGGAGTGCGGGGTTACGAGCCCCGCGGGGGGTCGATAACCCTCTCTCCATCGGCCCGCGCGGGGCGGGCGAGACCGGCGAGGGTGCTCCACCGCCGGCCGGCTCCATCGCCGTCCTTCCGTCCTGCGTCGTCCTCAGTGGACCCGGCGGGATTCGAACCCGCGACCTCTCGAGTTGGAGTCGGTAACCCTGGTCCATCGGCCCGGTCGCGCGGGCAAGGGATCGGTCCAGGGATGTAGTGCTCTACCACTGAGCTACGGGCCCATCGTCGTTCGCCTCGCGGGGCGGATTCAGGGAAGACCGGCGGGATTCGAACCCGCAACCACCGCGTCCAATCGATAACCCTCGGCCTCCGGCCCGCCGGAGCGGGCAATCGACTGCCTGGCCGAGGCCGCACGGCGCTCTATCCAGTTGAGCTACGGTCTCCCACGTCCATCCACCCGCGCACCGCCCCACGGCGGCGAACGTCCTGCTTCCATCCATCCTCCGAACGGCGCGCGAGGGGTGACCGGTGGGACTCGAACCCACGCCCCCGGATCCACGGCCCGGTGCTCTCGCCCGTTGAGCCACGGCCACCATCATCCTCGCCCGTCGTCGGACGTACTCCCGTACCTTCGTACTTCGTAGTTCCGTACTGCCGTTCATCGAGCCGGTGGGAGCGCGGCGCCCTTCACGCGGAAGAGAGTCGCGTATGTGTTTGCGCGCCAGGCGGCGCGCTCCCCCCGTCCATCCGTGTCGATCGGCTCGTCTCCGTTCCCGATCCCCCCTTCCGTTCCAGAGGTCCCCAGACGCGAAATCGCCCCGCCCGCGTCAGTCAGCGCGG
>DATACF010000754.1:0-2411 GCA_036259235.1 Longimicrobium sp.
CCCCCCCCCCCCCCCCCCCCCCCCCGCCGTTTCCCTGACTTCCGCGCGGCCCGGGGCTCCGCTGGAAATCTCACACGGAGACACAGAGACACAGAGGACGGCATTCGAAGTTCTCTGTGCCTCTGTGTCTCTGTGTGAGACCAGGAAGATCAGTCCGCAGCGTCGGGCTTCGGGGCGATGCGGGCGGGGAGGACGGCGTCCCTGCCGAAGCGGGAGCGGAGGCGGTCAGTGGCCTCCGAGAGGCGGCGGTCGCGGGGGGTGTCGATGGAGTCCGGGACCTCGTCGAAGAGCGCGGGCTCCTCGGCGGCTTCCGTCCCCAGCCTGGAGACGCCTACCCCTAAGAGCCGGACGCCGCCGCGGCGCTGGGCGCGGAGCTGGCGGAGGAGGGCGCGCGCCACCTGGTAGAGGGCGCGGTCCGACTCCAGCGGGTCGGGGACGGTGCGGCTGGCCGACTTGTCGGTGAAGTCGGCGTAGCGGAGGCGGACGGTGACGGTGCGGGCGCGCAGGGAGTCGGCGCGGAGGGCGGCGCCGGTCTCGCCGACCAGGGAGAGGAGCCTCGCCTCCAGCGCCTCCTCGTCGCCCACGTCGCGGGGGAAGGTGCGCTCGTGCGAGATGGACTTCTGCGGCGCGCGGCCGGAGACCTCCGACGACCCCTCGCCGCGGGCCAGGCGGTGGAGCCACCGCCCGCGCGACTCGCCCACCCAGCTCACCAGCGTGGCCTCGTCGACCTCGGCCAGGTCGCGCACCCGCGTGGCCCCGCGCCGGCGGAGCGCCTCGGCGAAGGCGGGGCCCACGCCGGGGATGTCGGCGAGGTCGAAGCGGGCCATGAACGCGGCCTCGTCCCCCGGGGGGACGACGTGGACGCCGAAGGGCTTGTTGACCCCGGCGGCCATCTTGGCCAGGATGCGCTGGGTGGCGGCGCCGATGGAGATGGAGATCCCCGTGCGCTCCATCACCGCGGCCTGGATGCGGCGGGCGGTCGCCTCCAGCCTCTCGCCGCGGTAGAGGAGCTCGGTGCCGGTGAGGTCGAGGTAGAACTCGTCGACGCTGGCCGCCTCCACCACGGGGGCGAACTCCTCGAGGACCGCGCGGACCTCGTGGTGCTTCCGCTCGACCATCTCGCCGGGGACGGGGACGATCATCGCCTTCGGGCAGAGGCGGAGCGCGGCGGCCATCGGCATCCCCGCGTGCACCCCGAACTTGCGGGCGCCGTACGAGGCCGAGGTCACCACCCCGCGCGCGTCGGCCCGCCCGCCCACCACCACCAGGTCGCTCGTCCCCGCGCCGTCGGGGTCGGCGAGCTGCGCGCAGCGGACGAAGTACGAGTCGCAGTCGGCCAGCAGGATGCGCTTGCTGCGCGGGGCGTCGCTCATCGGGAAGCGGTCGGCGTCGAAGATCATAACCGCTCGCAAGATAGCGAGTTCCGCACACTCCCGGTACGCCCGGGGAGGCGCGGCGACGCAAGGAGTACGGAGTGAACGGGAAGGAGGACGAATCGGCGCGAAGGAGCGTCGCGGCGAAGCGCCCTCCCCCGCGCGCCGAACGCTCCCGTCCAGGCCCCTCACGGTTGCGTACGCCGCGCCGGGTCGCGAGTCTGTCCTCGTTCGCCGAGCCCGACTTCATCGACCCCACCTCCACCGACCCCGCATGGCCGACGCCCCCTTCCCCGTCCCGCCCTTCGCCCGCGCCTGCCGCGACGCGGCCGCCAGCGCGTGGGGCGCCTCGTTCCGCCACCCGTTCGTCGTCCATCTCGCCGACGGGACGCTGGACTCCGCGCGCTTCCGCTTCTACCAGATGCAGGACGCCCGCTACCTCGAGGCGTTCTCCGACGCGTGCGCGCTCATCTCCACCCGCTGCGCCGGCCCGGCCGACAAGCTCTGGTTCGTCGACGCGGCGCGGATGGCGCTCGTGGTCGAGGGCCAGCTCCACGCCGGCTACGGGCGGAAGCTCGGGTATGGACCCGAAGACATCGCGCGGGTGGAGCTGACGCCGAACAACCGCGCGTACCAGGACCACATGGTCTCCACCGCCCTCCGCGGGACGCTGGTCGAGGCGGTGGCCGCCATCACGCCCTGCCCCTGGCTCTACGTCGACCTCGGCCAGCACCTCCAGCGCACGCTCGGCGAGGTCGGCGACGAGCACCCGTACGCCGACTGGCTGCGCACCTACGCCGACCCCGGCTTCAACGACTACATGGCCCACCTCCTGGAGCGCCTCCAGCGCTTCGCCGACGCCCACGACGACGCCGCGCGCGAGCGGGCCACGGCCGCCTTCGCCGCCAGCGTGCGCTACGAGTGGATGTTCTGGGAGCAGGCGTGGACGGGGCAGCGGTGGCCGGACGGAAGTGCGTGAGTGCGTGAGTGCGAAAGTGCGGATCGTTCGAATGCGAACGGCGGGCGCCACCCGATGAG
>DATACF010000755.1:0-4825 GCA_036259235.1 Longimicrobium sp.
CCCCCGCTTCTCGTTATCCCGCTACTCCGCCGTCCAGGGCTCGGCCTCCATCTTCGCGATCAGCCGGTCGAGGGTTTCGACCGTCCGCCGCAGCGCCTCCTCGCCCACCTCCGCCGCCAGGTGGTCGGCCCAGGCGTACTGGCGCGGGCGGATGACGGCGATGGCGGCCCAGCCGCGCTCGGTGGGGCGGAGGAGCTTGGCGCGGCGGTGGGCGGGGTTGGGCGCGTACTCCGCCATCCCGTCCTCCACCAGCGCGTCGGCCAGCCGCTGCACGCTCTGCCGCGTGAGCCCCATCGCCCGCGCCGCCTCGGAGACGGTGAGGGGCTGGCGGAGGACCGCGCCCAGCACCTGCCACCGCGCGGGGGTGAGCCCCGACGGCCGCGCCAGCGTCTCCGCCACCTCCAGGAAGCGCCCGTTCAGCCGGAAGACGCGCATCACCAGCTCCGTGAGCGCGTCCCCCGCGGCCGAGCGCCCGCGCCGCTCGCTCACGCCCCCTCCGGCGCCCCCTCGGACGCCCCCATCGCGTAGAACCCCGCCGGGTCGCCGTGCTTGTAGAGCGCGTACCACGCCTCCAGCACCGGCGCGTCGTAGACCTCCAGGCGCTCGAACACCTTCCGCGCGAAGTCGACCGGGTGCACCGCGCCCGCCGTGATCAGGTCGCCGTCGCGCACCGCCGGCTCGTCCGCGTAGCCCGCCTCGCCGCCGTATCCCGGCGCGCTCTGGAGGTATTCGAGCGCGTTGCTGGTGTGGCGCCGCCCGTCCAGCACCCCGCCCGCCGCCAGCCCCCACGTGGCGCCGCAGATGGCCGCCACGGGCACCCCCGCGTCGAGGAACGCGCGCGCCTTCTCCACCGCCGCCCCGTGCTCGCCCGCCTCCCACGCCTGCGCGCCGGGGAGGATCAGCATCGCGCTCTCCCCGGGCGTCACCTCGTCCAGCGCCAGGTCGGGGACGATCGTCACCCCGCCCATCGTCCGCACGGGATCGCGCGTGGCGCCGACGGTCCGGACGACGTAGCGGCCGGGCTCCTTCTGGTACATCGCCTGGTTGATCCCCGCGACGGCGTATCCCGTCTCCCAGTCGGCGAGCGTGTCGAGGACGAACAGGTGGACGGTTCGTGCTTCCATCGTACCCTCCCGGCGAGGTGAATGATTGACAGCTCGCTGCCATGTACGAGGGAATCTGATCGTATGACAGGATGCTGTCAAGTGCCTCCTGCACCCCTGCGCGGCACGAATCTGCCGAGGGCGCCGTGGATCACTCCTCGGTTTCCCGCAGAGACGGACCCGCAAGCCCGGATGGCCGCACGCCGACCCCGCGCCCGCAAGCCCCGCGCGCACCCACGACCGCCCGCGCCCGCCGCGGGCGGAAAGGGAAGCGCGTCGATCCTCCGCGCGCTCCGCCACCCCTGGCCACCCGCATCGGCGCGCCCGAGACGATCATGCTCGGCGGCGCCGCGTGCATCGCGGGCGCCCTCGTCTTCGCCCGCACCCTCCCACGGCTGCGGCGGCTGGCGCGCCCCGTCTACGTCGAGCGCGGCATCCTCCCGCCCATCGCCGAGGGACTCCGCGAGGCCGACATCCAGGGCGGCGGGATGGAGCGGTAGGGGCGAGAACGGCAATTGGCCAATAAAAACCGTCGCATTGCGGGATTCCGTTCTGCTGGAATACGTTTTCGGCCCTCTCGCGTACAGACGGCCGCCGAACGACGCATCGCCTTCGGCGCGGACCCGATCTCGAAGGGACGCGGGGGACACACCTTTTCCCTCCAGGAGGAGAGCCCGATGTCCAAGCAGAGCAAGCTCCGCCTCGACCTGCAGGACCTGCAGGTCGAATCGTTCGACCCGACGGCGCGCGGCGCCGGGGAGCGCGGGACGGTGTTCGGCCACGACGACACCCAGGTGGTCGCCTGCTATACGTTCGACTACGGCTGCAACTATAGCTGGGGAGGAGGTACCTGCTACATGAGCTGTCCGGCCTCGTGCAACGACACCTGTCCCGGCGGACCCGCCGGCTGCGGTCCTGTCCCGGAGACGGAGGAGCTGACCTGCATGTCGTGCTACTGGGACCAGGGCGCGCCGTTCTATTACGGCTGCTGACGCGGATCGAGCGGGACGTCCCCCCCGGACCCGCGAGGCGCCGGGCCGGGGGTGGACGATTCGGCGGATTTTCGCTATTTTACATGGCTGTCGCAGAAACGCGGGCACCTCCCAACGAGGCGCCCGCCTTTCTTTGCTGAATGAGAGAAATCCGAGGACGTGCGGCGGGGCGGCAAAGCCATCGCTGGCTGTACCCTGTCCCCTGTACCCTGTCCCCTCGAAGGCCATGCAGATTCGCAACATCGCCATCATCGCCCACGTCGACCACGGGAAGACGACGCTGGTCGACCACATGCTCCGCCAGGCCGGCACCTTTCGCGAGAACCAGCAGGTGCAGGAGCGCGTGATGGACTCCAACCCGCTCGAGCGCGAGCGGGGGATCACCATCCTCGCCAAGAACCTGTCGGTGCGGTGGGGCGACACCAAGATCAACATCGTCGACACCCCGGGGCACTCCGACTTCGGCGGCGAGGTCGAGCGCATCCTCCGCATGGTCGATGGCGTCGTCCTCCTGGTCGACGCCGCCGAGGGGCCCATGCCCCAGACCCGCTTCGTCACCCGCAAGGCGCTGGAGCTGGGGCTGCAGCCGGTCGTCGTCATCAACAAGATCGACCGCGGCGACGCCGACCCGCACCGCGTGCACGACGAGGTCCTGGAGCTGTTCATGGAGCTGGAGGCCGACGACCACCAGCTCGACTGCCCCTTCCTCTACGCCATCGGCCGCGAGGGCGTGGCCATGCACGACCCCCAGGGCGAGCGCGAGGGGCTCAGGCCGCTCTTCGAGACCATCCTGGAGACGATGCCCGCGCCCAAGGCGAGCGAGGGGCCCTTCCAGATGCTGGTGTCGACCATCGACTACTCGCCGTACCTGGGCCGCCTGGCCATCGGCAAGATCGAGCGCGGCACCGTTCACGTGGGCGACAACGTCGTCCTCGTGAACTTCGCCGACGAGGGCCCGCCCCCGCCGACCGCGCGCGCCAAGGTGAGCAAGCTCTACACCTTCGACGGGCTGGAGCGGCACGAGGCCGAGAGCGCCTCCGCGGGCGACGTGGTGGCGCTGGCCGGCCTCCCCAACGTCGAGATCGGCGCCACCCTCTGCGACGCCGAGACCCCCGAGGCGCTCGAGGGCATCGCCGTCGAGGAGCCGACGGTGTCGGTCGACGTGATGCTGAACAACTCGCCCTTCGCCGGACGGGAAGGGAAGTACGTCACCTCGCGCCAGGTCCGCGACCGGCTCTTCAAGGAGCTGGAGAGCAACGTGGCGCTCCGCGTCGAGGAGACCGACTCGCCCGACACGCTGACCGTCTCCGGCCGCGGCGAGCTCCACCTGGGGATCCTGATGGAGACCATGCGGCGCGAGGGGTACGAGTTCGCCGTCTCCCGCCCGCGGGTGATCCTCAAGAAGGGCCCCGACGGGCAGCTCCAGGAGCCGTACGAGGAGGTCACCATCGACCTCCCCGAGACGCAGATGGGGCCCGTCATCCAGGAGCTGGGCCAGCGGCGCGCCGAGATGCTGGAGATGAAGAACCCCGGCGGCGGGCTGGTGCGCCTGGTCTACCGCGCCCCGGCGCGGGCCCTCTTCGGCTACCGCTCGCAGTTCCTCACCGACACCCGCGGCGAGGGGACGCTCCACCACCGCTTCCTGGAGTACGGGCCGTACGTGGGCGCCATGAACACCCGTAGCCGCGGCGTGCTGGTGAGCATGATGAACGGCGAGGCGGTCGCCTTCTCGCTCGGCAACCTCCAGGAGCGCTCCACCTTCTTCATCGAGCCCGGCGTCCCCGTCTACGAGGGGATGATCGTGGGCGAGAACTCGCGCCCGGGCGACATGGAGGTCAACGTCACCAAAGGGAAGAAGCTGACCAACATGCGCGCCTCCGGGAGCGACGAGAACATCCTCCTCGAGCCCCCGCGCCAGATGACGCTCGAGGACGCGATGGGGTACATCGCCGACGACGAGCTGATCGAGGTCACCCCGAAGTCGATCCGCCTCCGCAAGCGGATGCTGAACGCCAACGACCGCAAGAAGGCCTCGCGCGCGGCGTCCTGACGCCGCCCGGGCCCGCCGGCCGAAGGAAGCCCCCGCTCCCGTCCAACGGAAGCGGGGGCTTCGCGCATCCGAGAGAGAGCGGGGGCGGCGGCGTGGCAGAGGGGCGGTTTGGAGGGCTCTCTCCCGCGCCGTGCAGGGTTTTCGCCTGTCGGCCCCTCGCGCGGGCGCCCGTGGAGCGCGGCGTGAACGGAAAAGAGCGCGAAGAGGACGCACTCCGCGCACGGAGCGCGGAAACAAAGGCCTTGACACGTATCGGGAGTGGTTTACTTTCCCGCCGAACGAGGCCGGGCGTTTCCCCGACCCGCCGCCCGGCCCCGGGCCACCAACGTACCCGTCTATCTAAGGAGACTTCGGAATGTCGAACGTGATGGCTCTCCCGGCGATCGGTGACGAGCTCGACCTGGAGGACGCTTTCGTCGCCCGCTTCGACGAGGAAGAAGAAGGCGGGGAGTGGGAAGGCGAGCGCGAGGAGGGGTGGGAAGACGAGGACGACCTCGACGACGACGAGTGGGACGACGACGAGGACGACTGGGACGACGACGACGACGAGGAGTTCGACGAGGAAGAGGGGTGGGACGACGAGGGCGACGACGACATCTGAAGCCCCGAAGGCATCCCTGGTGGTCCGGGATGACGGCCGGCGCCCGCGAGGCTCTCGCGGGCGCCGCCCTCGTTTCGGC
>DATACF010000756.1:0-3977 GCA_036259235.1 Longimicrobium sp.
ATCGTACGGAATGCGTCACCTTCCCCACCGTCCCGCCGGGCTCGCCCGCGCGGGACGGTCTCCTCCCCGCGACGGCCCGGCGCCATGCCGGTTCGCGCGGGCACCCCCTCCCTTCGGCAGGAGGAGTCTCCATGGCCCAGACCCTCGCCACCCCCGTCCGCGAAGAGAAGATCGACACGACGGACGGGCTCCGGATCTTCGTCCGCTCGTGGCGCCCGGAAGCGGCGGCCCGCGCCGTCGTCGCCATCGTCCACGGGGTCAACTCGCACGGCGGGTACTATCCCTGGGCGGCCGAGCGGCTGGCGGCCGCGGGCTTCGCGGTGTACGCGCTCGACCTGCGCGGCCGCGGGCGCTCCGACGGCGACCGCTTCTTCGTCCGCTCGATCGACGAGTACCTCGCCGACGTGGACGCGCTCCTCTCGCTGGCCCGCGCGCGCGAGCCGGGGCTCCCCGTCTATCTCCTCGGCCACAGCGCCGGCGGCGTGATCTCGTGCGTCTACACGCTCGAGCACCAGGCGGAGCTCGCCGGGCTCGTCTGCGAGAGCTTCGCCTTCCAGGTGGCGGCGCCGGACTTCGTGCTGACGATCATGCGGGGGCTCAGCCACGTCATCCCCCGCGTCCCCGTCCTCCGGCTGAAGAACGAAGCGTTCTCGCGCGACCCCGGGGTGGTGCGGGCGATGAACGCCGACCCGCTGACCGCCCGCGAGGCGCAGCCGGTCGCCACCGTGGCCGCGCTGGCGCGCGGGGTCGAGCGGCTCAAGCGCGGCTTCCCGCGGATCACTCTCCCCGTCTTCATCCTCCACGGCACCGCCGACACGGTGACGAAGCCCGCCGGGAGCCGCCTCTTCCACGAACGGGCCGGGTCGGCCGACAAGACGCTGAAGCTCTACGACGGCCACGCCCACGACCTCCTCAACGACCTCGGGCGGGAGACGGTCCTCGCCGACGTCCAGGGCTGGATCGAGGCGCGCCTCCCCGCGTCGTGACGGGCGCCGCGCCCGCGCCGGGGACGGACTCCCGCCCGCTTTTCATACTCGGTGCGTAAACGCTTTCCCGCCGCTTCGAAAGCGGCGGGCGCCCCGCGGAACGGCGGACGTTCCGCGCGTCATTCATTCTTGCCGGGAGGCCATCATGAGCATGTTGATGCAATGGACCGAAGAGGCGCTGATCCGTCCCATGGAGGAGGGGAAGCCGGGCGACTGCCGGCGCGTGGACGGCGTCGTGTACCTGGCCGGCTCCGGGGTCACGGACGGGTCCGGAGAGTGGAGCCTGGAGGTGCGCGACGCGGTGTGCACGGACATCCAGCTGGGCGTGATCGTGTGGGTGTCGCTGGTGGCGACGCCGTCGCACCACCATCGCGAGGGCGACCGGGAGCCGCGGCCGGGGTTCGTGACCACCGCCTGGGCGGCCTCCGGCGGACGCGCCACCCTCACCGCGCGCAGCTGGGACTGCCGGTGCGAGCCTCAGCCGAACGTGGAGTTCTCGTACCACGCGGCCATCGCGCACGAGTTCGTCTGATCCGCCGCCCGGACAGGTGAAGGACTCGTGTTTCGCCTCGTGCCGGGTCGCGCTGGAGCGTGAAGCAAATGGTGGCCCATTCCCGTCGTTCTCCGTGCGCACCGACCGCGCATGTCCGGCGGAGTCGAAAGCCGGAGGCGGCGCGGGGCGCGACCCTCCAGACACGATGGAAAGGACCCGATGCACACCGCGCAGGCGGCCCGCTGGCAGTACGCCACCCTCGAGCTCGACGTCGACCGCTACTTCCTGGGCCCCCAGGTCGACGCGGCCGAGGTCAGCCGGCACCTCAACGACTACGGCGAGGACGGGTGGGAGCTGGTCTCCATGATCGACGTCAACGCCGGCGAAGGCCGGACCTGCGACCTCGTCGCCGTCTTCAAGCGGCCGGTCCACTGACCCGGATCGAAGCTCTCCGGACCCGGAGATGACGGATGAACGAAACGGGACGGGCGCCCCAGCCAGGGCGCCGGTCCCGTTTTTCGTTCAGGAACCGGGATGGGAAAGCGCGCGCGCTACCCCTCCTGGTCGTAGCAGGTGGCGGAGCAGGGGACGCCGAGGCCTGGGTGGCTCCCTCCGCCGCCGCCGCCCGCTCCGCACCCGGGGTGGGAGGTGTTTTCGAAGCACGTCCCGGCGCAGCTCTGCTCGGTCGGCCCGCACGGCCATCCGGCACCCTGGCAGGTCTCCGACGGGTAGCAGTCCTCCCAGTACAGCGACGCGTGCCCGCGCACCGTCCCGCGCGCCGGGGGCGCCTCGGCGGGGACGAACGACTCCACCGTCAGTGCGTCCAGCTCCAGCCGCCTCGCGGACGCGGCAAGGTTCCGGATCGCGCCCGCGTCTACCCCGCCGGCGGGCGCTTGAGCGCGGGCGTCTCGCCGACCAGGGCGTAGAGGTCGCCCCAGAGGCGCGCGACCGGGCGGAGCGCCGCCGTGTCGGCGAAGCGCGTCCCCGGCGCCAGCGGGACGGCGTCGTCCAGCCGTACCCGGAGCACCTCGCCGAGGACCAGCGTGTTCGGCGCCCCCTCCAGCTCCACCGCCTTGAAGAGGCGGCACTCCAGCACCGCCGGGCACCCCGCCACGTACGGCGCCTCCACCGACTCGGCCCACGCCGCCGTGAGCCCCGCGCGGGCGAACTCGTCGACCTCCGGCGGATACTCGCCCGAGGTCTCGTTGATCTCCCGCAGCCGGTCCTCGGTCGCCACGTTCACGCAGAAGGCGCCCGTGTCGAGGATGTTGCGGAGCGTGTCCTTCGGCTTGTCGCCGCGGTGCCCGATGGAGACCGAGACCAGGAATGGCGTGGCCGCCACCGCCGCGAAGTAGCTGAACGGCGCCAGGTTCGGCCGCCCGTCCAGCGAGCGCGTCGACACCCAGGCGATGGGGCGGGGGACCACCAGCGAGGTGAGGAGCTGGTACCGCTCGCGGTGCGAGAGCGCGTGCGCGTCGAGGATCATCCCGCGAGCGCCGCCTCCAGCCACCCCCGCGCGTCGGCCGCCTCGTCGGGCGAGATCCCGTGGCCGATCGGGTAGTCGCGCGCGTCGAGGTCGGCGCCCGCGCCGCGGAGGAGGGCGCGCCCCTCGACGGCCAGGTCGAAGGGGATGCTGGGGTCCATCGTCCCGTGCCCCCAGAAGAAGCGCGTCCCGCGGACCGACTCCGGCGTCGCCGCCACGCTCGGGTGGTCGGCCAGGAAGCCGCTGAAGTTCATCACCCGCGGCGCCGCGCCGGGGTTCCGGAGCGCGTACGCCAGCGCCATCGTCCCGCCCTGCGAGAAGCCGCCGAGCACCAGCTCGCCCGTGCGGACGGGGAGGTGCCTCGGGAGCTCGTCGAGGAAGGCCGCAAGCTCGCGCTGGGCCTCCTCGAAGCTCTCGGGCTCGGGGCGGTTGCGGCCCAGGAAGCGGTACCACGCCGAGCCAGGGCCGTATCCCCACGGCATCCCGGGGAACGGGGCCTCGGGGGTGACGACCACCGCGTCCGGCGCCAGTCGCGGCGCCAGCCCCAGCAGGTCGAAGCGGTCGCTCCCGCGGCCGTGCATCAGCACCACCAGCGCGGCGCCGTCCCTGGCGTTTTGCGGGATCGCCTGCTCGTATTTCAGCATCGTTGTCGTCGTCGGGTCTGGTAGCGGGTCGGCTTCTACTGCAACGGCTTACGGCAACTGCAACGACGGCTTTGGGCGTGTCCCTCCGCTGCGCTCCGGGCCGGGCTGCGGGCGCCGTAGGAAACGATACTACCGTTTCCAACGGCGCGGAGCCCCTGGCGGACTCCATGCCCTCCGCCGCATCCCCGCGGATCGCGGTCCCCTTCGCATTCCCCTCCGCCAGGGTCTCCGCCCTCCGGGCCCGCATCCCTCACGCAACTTCGCCTCAACGGCGGCACTTCGATCGCGCTTCGACTCGCTTTCGTCGCATGCCTCGGGCTCCGCGGCCCCCCTCCACCAGCCCCTCCCCCCGCACGCGGTGGGCGTGCGGG
>DATACF010000757.1:0-12806 GCA_036259235.1 Longimicrobium sp.
CGGGGGGAAATGCGAAGGGGACCGCGATGAGAGGAGAAGACGGCGGAGCATGGAGTCCGCCAGGGGCTCCGCGCAGTTGCAAACGGTAGTATCGTTTGCTACTGCGCACGCAGCCCGGCCCGGAGCGCAGCGGAGGGACATGCCCGGATCCGCCGTTGCCGTAAGCCGTTGCCGTTGCTGTTCCAGCGACGCGCCTACCGCCGCCCGGGATAGAGGTTCAGCAGGACCTTGAACGGCGTGTTCCCCAGGTGCGCGTACTGCTTCTGCCAGTCGAGGATCATCCGGTATCCGTGGCCGTAGACGTCGGAGCGCGCCTCCTCGGCGGCACGCCACTGGGGGACGAGCCCCTTCCGCTGCAGGCAGGTGATGGCCGCCCACTGCGCGTGCCCCTCGATCAGCAGCTTCCCGTGGTCGGCCTCCATCCGCGCCCAGTCGAGGTGCGTGAACTGCCAGATGTGGGTGAGCTCGTGGACGACCGTCCCCAGCGTGACGTGGTACGGCTGCCCGTTCTCGATGACGATGGAGAAGTGCTCGCCCTCGCGGCGCGCCGAGCCGGCGGCGCGCGGGTCGTAGCCGGCGGTGGGGAGGAAGGTCTTCCCCGAGACCTCCTGCACGCGCGCGGCGCTGGCGAACTCCACCCGCACGTCCTTCCGCACCGTCTCGCCCAGCTCGCGGACGACGAAGCGCCGCGCCTCCTCGTAGACCTCCCTGAGCTCGTCGAGCGTGTCGACGGCGCTCTCGCGGCAGCGGGCGCACCGCTCGCGCCCGTCGGCCAGCTGCTCGAACTCGGCATCGGCCAGCACCTCGCCGCAGAAGTCGCACTGCCGCGTCCCCGGCGCCACGCCGCGCGCCGCCCCCCCCCGCTCGCCGCGGAGGTAGGCGCGCCGGTCTTCGCGCAGCGGGTTCCGCCCCTGGAGGAGGCGCCGGAGGAGCCCGTGCGTCCCCGCGAGGTCGAGCGCGGGGGGCGGGGCGTCCATCCCGAAGCTCAAGTATCGGTCGCGCGGCACCGCCGGGCGGCGCCAGGCGTCGTCCACCCGCTCCTCCTCCTCCAGCACCCAGCTGAGATAGTCCTCCAGGAGCGCCTGGAGCACCGCCCCGCGCTCGTCGAAGAGCGAGAGGGTGAGCCCCAGCGGCGCGTGCGAGTCCTCCACGAAGTAGAGGACGACCGTGGCGGCGCCGACGTCCTCGGGCGCGGCGGCCGGGTCGGGCCCCATCAGCGGGACGAGCGCGCGCAAGGAGTCGCCCCCCAGCCGCGACTCCGACCCCGGCGCGCACGCCAGGAGGAAGGCGTGCGTCTCGGGATAGAGCGTGGGGAACGCCTCCTGGAGGAGGACGCAGACGGTATCGGCCACGCGGTCGCGGACCCCCGGCTCCAGCTTCGTGGGCGGGGTCACCCGGATGCGGAGGAGGCGCGCGTCGGCGTACTCGCGCTCGGGGACCTGCCCGTCGAGGGCGGTGAAGACGAGGCGCTCGGGGGCGAGGTCGATCCCGTCGCGGAAGGTGAAGTACCCCGGCGTCCGCACCCGGGCGCGCCCCCGGCAGAGCGCGGCCTCCACCGTCCATCCGCCCTCGATCCGCCGCTCGCGGTGCGCGGGGTTGTCGGAGGGCCACACCGCGTCGAGCGAGACGGCGCGCACCGGCCGGTACGCGGCGGCGGCGCCGCCTCCGCTCTCGTGGTCGGCCCAGACGATCCCCGAGTCGTGGTCGACCCACTCGACGCGGTACGGCTTGCCGCCGAAGGCGTGGACCTGGCCGGGGAGGTAGCGCTGGTAGAGGTGGTCGAGCGCGATCCACCCCAGCCGGTGCGACCCCCGGTCGCGGACCTCGTAGCGCCGGAGCCAGCGGAGGGCGTCGAGCTCCTTCGCCTCGGGGGCGAGGCGGTAGGTGAGGGTCTCCTCGAAGCGCCCGCGCGCCTCGTCGAAGCGCTGGGCGCGCTCCCGCACCAGGAGGTTGCGCTCGATGGGGTCGACGCCCAGGACGTCGCGGAAGAGGCGCCCCAGGCTCTCCTCGACGTAGCGCGCGTGCGGCTCGACCGCGCGGAGCTCGCTCAGGACCTCGGCCTCGGTCAGCGGCCCGCCCGTGAGCCGCTCCAGGCACGAGTACGCCACCACCAGCCGGCTCGCCGCCAGCCGCGGCGAGAGGGCGAGGATGGGCGCCTGCACGAAGTAGCCGAGGCTGTCGGCCAGGTAGTCGCGGAGGAGGTACGGGGGCGAGACGACGTGCACGAACGCGCTCTGGGATCCCGCCGGGAGCCAGGCGCGCAGGCAGGTCGCCACGTTCCGGTCGCGGTCGCGGGCGATCACGAACGCCCGCTCGCGCCGGGGGAGGAGCGCGGGGACGGGGGGGACCTGCACGATCTCGTGCGCGCTCCCCACCAGCGCGGGGGCGGGGACGGGGTCGCGGAAGGCGCCGCGGGCGTTCTCCAGCTCCTCCACCGCCTCGGCCCAGGCGAGCCCCTCCTGGCCCACGAGGTGGATCGGCGAGACGCGGTCGCGCCACGCCGGGAGGGCGAGGACGGCCTCGGGCTCCAGGTCGGGGCCGGCGCCGCCCAGCATCACGCGGTCCTGGAAGCGGGGCGGGGGAGGGCGCCCGGCGTCGTCCGCCACCGGGAGCGCCTCGGTGCTCCACACCAGCGCGAAGGCGCTGGGCGGCGCCGGGCGCGGGGGGCGGAACTCGCGGAGCTGCCCGGCCAGGTTGTCGCGCATCGCCGACTCCAGCGCCCGCCGGCTCCCGGCGAGGATCACCTGCTGGAGCGCGGGGTGGCGGTGGCGGAGGACGCGGAGGAGCGCGTCGGTGCGCAGCGGCGCCTCGAACACCGCGCGGTCGCCCTCCAGGAAGAGCGCCACCTTCACGCGCGCGAACCACCCCTCCTGCGCCACGCCGCGGCCCAGGAGCTCCTCCGGGGCGGCGAGGAGGAGGTCGGGGCTGCTCCCCAGCTGCTGGAACTCGTCGAAGCGGCAGGTCTCCCAGAGCGCGCCCCCTTCGCCCGCCTTCGCCAGCCCCTCGCGGAGCCACCGCTCGATCCGCGCGCACGCCTCGCTCTCGGCGCGCCGCCCGGAGGGGACGAGGACGAGGACGGTGTGGCCGTCGACCAGCACCCTGTCGAGGAAGGCGAAGAGGACGGGGGCGGCGCCGTCGTAGTCGGCCTCGCCGAGGAGGACGTCGTGGCCGCGCCAGAGCTGCTCGAGGACCTGGTAGTGGACGTCGGTGAGCGCGCTCCCCCCGGCGATCAGGCGGTGCCAGACGCGGGTGGCGGCGGCCTGCGCGGGGTCGCCCTCGCCGGGGCGGCGGTAGAGCGTGGCGGGGGCGTCGTGCGTCGCGCCCAGGCGGACGGACGACGAGGCGGCGAGGACGTGCTCGGGCCAGAGGGCCTGGTACTCTTCCCAGAGCGCCGTGTAGTCGCCCCGGCGCCGCGGGTCGGCGCCCGTGCCGCGGATCTCGCCCACCTCCTCGTAGAGCGGCGGCCCGCCCAGGTACCACCCGATCTCCAGGAGGAGGACGAGGGCGAGCGCCGGGAGGCGGGGGAGGTCGAAGGGGATGTCGCGGACGGTCGCCGCGATCGCCAGGAGGACGAGGAGCGTCCCCCCGATCCACCACCCCGCGCGCCGGAAGAGCATCCCGGGGAAGATCCACTCCGCCCGGAGGACGACGCCGTGCTCCGGGTGGTCGTGGTAGCCCGGCGCGAAGCCGAAGAGCCCCATCCTCCCGTCCGCCTTCTTCCACCGCAGCCAGGTGTTGCCGAAGGTCTTGAGGGTGGCGTACGCGGCGAGGACGAAGAGGTTGGCGCCCACCGCCAGGACCGGCCCCACGCGGATCCCCACCCGCGCCAGGAGCGCGTTGATCTCCGCGGAGATCTGTCCCCAGAGCTGCGCCGGCGCGCTGGTGAACTTCCAGTGGAAATAGACGACCGCCAGGCACAGGAGGAGCGCCGCCACCGGGCTCCACAGCTGCCGGTGGCGCCGCTCGCGCGGCAGGTTCGCCCGCCAGAGCGACCAGAGCGTGGCGGCGAAGACGATGGAGACGTAGAGGAACTGCCGGACCATTCGGCTCCGGTTGAATGCATGGGATCGGGGACCACGAGGCCGGCTCGGCGCGCCTCCGCCAGCCTTCACGACGACGAGCCCGACGAGGAGTCCGCGAAGGCGTCGCGAAGGCGGACTTCGTGCCCTTCCAGCCCCCGGTTTCAACCGGGGGTGCGGGGGCGGCCCGTGCGCGGTCAGTCGCCCGCGGGAGCCACTCCCCCCGCCACCGGCCGGTAGATGAAGTCGTCCGCCAGCTCCACGTGGCGCAGGCCCCGCACCCGCGGCGAGCTCCGGCGCACGACGCGCGCGCCCAGGCGCACCTCGTACGGCTGCTCGCGCGGGGCTCCGGTGCAGAGGGCGGGGGCGTAGGCCGGGTTCTGGAAGGGCGGGAGCTCCACCGGCCAGCTCTTCGCCAGCGGCGCCGCGGCCTCGCCCTCGGGCGGCGGCGGCGGGGCCAGCCCGCGCTGCCCCAGCGCCTGGTGCGCCGCGAAGGCCCGCGCCAGCTGGAGGTGGCGCTCCAGCTCGGCCCGGTGGTGCTTCAGGAGCATCGTCCGCTCCCCCGCCAGCCGGAGCGCCGCCCGCGCCTCGGCGTCGTTGCGCCGCGCCACCTCCACCTCGCAGAGCGCCGCCAGGTGCGCCTTCCGCCGGTCGACCCCCTCCGAGATCCGCGCGCTCGTCTCCCGCGCCCGCTCCAGCGCCCGGTGCGCCTCGTCGCGCAGCTCCTCGCGGAGGCTCTGGAGGACGCTCCACGTCATCGCGGCCGCGCCGGTGAGGAGGAGGATGGACGTCCCCAGCCGCCCCTGGAGCCCCACGCGGGGGAAGACGCCCAGGACGGGGAGGGAGAGGAGAAACAGGAGCGCCGCGCAGAAGATGGCGAACGCCCGCGGCCGGGGGCGCGCGTCGAGCACCGCGTGGAGGCGGGGCGTCATCCGCCGCACCTCCTCGTCCCAGTCGGGCACCTCGCGCCCCCGCGTCTCCCGGGCCAGGCGGGTCCGCGCCTCCTCCAGGAGCCGCGCCGTCTCCTTCGCCCGCTCGGCCACGTCGGTCACCGCGCGCTCGGCGGGGCTGAAGGTGCGGGTGCGCCACTCGCGCATGCACCGGCGCACCAGCGCCTCGCCGGCCTCCGCGTGGGCGGCCAGGACGCGCCCCGTCTCCTCGCCCCACCGCCGCCACGCGCCGAAGTCGTCCACGTGCCGCAGCCACCCGAACTCGCGCGGGCGGATCTCCGGCGGCTCCAGCGCCCCCGTGCACGCGCACCCGGGCTCCTCGATCACCTTCAGCGGCACCGGCTCGGGGTGGTCGAGCTGGTGGACCACCGCCCGGCGCGCGCGGAGGAGGCACGCCTCGTACTCCGCCAGCCACGCCGCCACCTCGACCCCGTCCAGCGCCACCTCGTCCACCAGGTACAGCCGCCCCCGCTCCACCTCCTCGCCCCCGTGGAAGAGCTCCAGGAGGGTGGCCAGGAGGTAGACGAGGCGCACCAGGTCCTGCTGGAACGCCGCCTCCGGCGCGCGCCGCAGGGGGAAGCGGAGGACGAGCATCCCCTCCAGCGCCCCGGCCGGGTCCTTCCGCAGCGCCACCGCGTCGCGCTCCCACCGCGCCCGCGCCGCCTCGTCGGCCGGCACCCCCGTGTGCGGCTCGCGCGCCAGCGAGTCGAGCGCGACCACCACCACGCGCGCCGGGTGGAGCCCGTGCTTCGCCAGCGCCCCCAGCAGCTCCTTCCGAAGCGAGTCGGCCTGCTCCACCAGGCTCGTCTTCGCGGCCGCGTCGCCCTCGGGGAGGCGGAGGAGGACGACGAGCTGGAGGCGCGCCCGGTAGCTGCGGAGCACGGAGACGCGCACCGCCTCCGCGACCGCCTCCAGCGACGCCGCCGGGCGCGCGCCGTCCACGCCCCCCACCACCTCCAGGTCGCCGGCCGCCTGGTACGGGTAGAGGAGCGGGAGCGCCGGCCCCAGCCGCGCCAGCCCGCCGTGCAGGTCGATCAGGAAGGTCTTCACCGCGCCCGGTCCGTGCTCCCCTGGAGGTCTCCGCTCCCCACGCCGATTGTCATTCCGAGCGGCGCCGCGTCCCCGAACCTCGTCCCCCTCACGGAGCCGTGGCGGCGCCCGAGGAATCTACTCCGCGAGCCGCGAGGCCGGCTTCCGTGCACGGGGCCGGCGGACGTGTGGCTCCGGCTGGATTCCTCGGGAGCGTCCCGGACTCCGCGCGGAGGAAGGTCCGGCGCGGACGCTCCGCTCGGAATGACGGGCGGGCATCCGTGCCTGGGCCTCACCCCCGCCGCAGCGCGTCGACCTTGTTCTCGACGATGGTCTTCCACCGGCGGAACTCGAAGGAGTCCGCGTCGGCGCCTGCGTAGGTGGCCGACTCGCGCGCCAGCCGCTCGATCAGGTCGGCCGCCGCGCGGCGCGCCGTCCCCGCCCGCGCCGAGCCGTACGCGCGGACGTAGTGCGCCTCGATCTCGTCGACGAGGAGCGTGAGGAGCGCCTCCTGCCGGTCGGCCAGCGCCGCGTCGCCGGGGGCGCCCTCGGTGTAGCGGACGACGAGGTCGAGGGCGTTGGCCCCCTTCCCCAGCGCGGGGGTGGAGAGCGCGCCCGCCACGAAGCGGTGGCGCTCCACCGCGTCCGGGTGCTCGGAGGCGTCGCGCCGCTCGGCGTCGGCCGCCCGCTCCAGCGCGTGGTCGACCACCGACGGGTTGTGCCGGAGCGCCTCGTAGAGGAGCGGGAGGCGCCCCGGCGTCGGCTGGCCGTGCGTCACCACCAGCGACGACCCCGTGTCGCGCGCGAACTCCCACACCGGGCGCCCGTCGTAGCTGACCACCTGGAGGTAGCCGTAGACGAGGCCCAGGAGCCACGCCCGGTCGACCTTCTGCTCGTCGGCCTCCGCCTGCTGCGGGTTGAGGTCGGGCATGTAGGCGATCAGGTGCCACCGCTTGTCGAGGTGCGGCGTCACTGAGAGACCCTTCTTCACCCGCTCGATCCGCTCCGTGTAGGCGCGGAAGTACGCCCCCGCAGGCTGCCCCGCCGCCCGGTCGCCCGAGGAGAACTTGGGGAAGTCCTCCACCTTGAGCCCGTAGTGCGCCCGGTACCGCACGATCGTATACGGCGAGAACGCCGCGTCGTCGATCAGCTGCGCCCCGAAGAGCGCCTCGCGCTCGCCCCCGCCCAGCTCCGCCACCGCCTCCGGGTGCACCCCCCAGAAGTGGAGCTCCGCCGCCCCCGTCACCTCCGGCACCCACGGGCGCGCCAGGTTGGTCAGCTGCCCCACCCGCGCCGCCACGTGCGCCCCCGCGTCGGCCCCCAGGAAGTCGGCCTCCTTCCGGAGCGCCCGCGCCACGTTCAGCTGGAGCGCGTCCTGCTTCCGCACCTCCCCCCGGCACCACGCCAGGACGTCGTCGCGGAAGAGCGACTCGGTGCGCTCCGGACGCAGCTCCGCCCCCCGCCCCGCCCGGTACGCCTCGCAGAAGCGGCGGTAGTGCCCCAGGTAGATCTGCCGCGAGATCTCCACGGGGAGCGTCCGCCCCGCCAGCGAGGTGCGGATCCCGTCCCAGAGCCGCTCCTTGTCGGCCTTCCGTCCCAGGACGTACTGCCGCGTGGGGTCCGAGCCCCCCTCGTGCGCCGCCGCCCGCCCGTTCAGCTCGTCGAGGAGGTGGTTCCGCGTCTCCCGCAGGTTGCGGAAGTAGCGCTCCCACTCGTCGAGCATCTGCCGCACCGCCTTCTGCACCTCCGCGAAGACCAGCTCCTTCAGCCGGTCGAGCTTGTAGCGCTGGAGGCTCCGCAGCTGCCGCTGGCTCTTGTCGAGGTACTCGTCGCGGAGCTCCTTGAACTCGCTGCGGAGGAGGGAGCGGAGGAAGGGCTGCTCCAGCGCCCGGCGCACCCGGTCCTCCGCCGTCTCCTCCACGTCCTCCGTCTCGGGGAGGTCGAAGGCGCGCTCGTAGCGGCGGATGCTCCCCAGGAGGTCCTCGTTGGCCGCCCCCAGCATCCGCGTCCGCTCCTCCAGCGCCAGGAAGAGCTGGTAGAGGACGTAGCGCGCCCCCACCGGGTGGAGCGGCTCCGGCTTCCCCAGGATCCAGGTGTTGAGGCGGAAGTCCTGCCCCTGCATCCCGCTCGGCGCGTCGCAGTCCTGGAGGAGGACCTGGTGCACCAGGAAGACCTTGTACTCGTTGACCGCCTTCAGCACCCGCTGCTGGAGGGCCAGGAGCGCCTCCTCCACGCGGATCACCTCGTGGCGGACGCGGTCCTTGTCCTCCAGCCGCCCCTCGTCGATCCGGCAGTCGGCCTCGCCCTGCGCCAGCTCCACGTCCTCGCGGAGCACCCGCTCGATCTCCTCCTCCACCGCCGCCAGGAAGAGCCGCGACTTCTCGTCGCCCGGGCGCCCCTTCTCGTCGATCATCCGCGTCGAGCGGTGGACCTCCTGGAAGAAGGGGTCGGGCCGGTCGCCCGAGGCGAAGTTGTCGAGGAGCCAGACGTAGCGCGGCGCCACCCGCGGCTCCTCGCGCGTCACCCCGCCCTGGAGGTCGCGCTCGTACTGGCGGTACTCGGCCTCGAACTGCGCGTCGAGCTTGAGCCACTGGTCGGTCAGCGAGTCCGTCGCCCACCGCAGCGCCCCGTACTCGACGATTCCCTCGTACGGGTACTCCAGCCGCGCCACCCCCGCGCCGCAGTAGCGGCTCCGCCCCTGGTTGGAGATCAGGGAGAGGATCTGGTTGTCCTCCTGCGAGAAGTTCCCCGCCGCGATCGGGGTGAAGAGCTGGAGGTACACCGTCTGCGCCACCTGGTCGGTGTAGTGCGAGACGTGCCCCAGGTTCTCGCCGCGGGTGTTCTCGAAGTCGTGGAGGAAGACGAAGTCGTACGGGAGCTGCCGCGGGGTGATGGCCAGGCTCTGCCGCCCGTAGGCGTCCGTCTGCCCCGGGCGGTATTCCATCTCGATCGTCACCTGCTGCTGGCCGCCGCTGGCCGCGTTGAGGGTGATGGCGTTCAGCTCCTTGAGGCTCGCGTAGCCGTTCGCCATCACGTTCTCCCACTCGTTCCCGTCGAGGACGTGGCTCTTGATGAGGACGTCGGGGAGGACGAAGGCGCCGCGGACGAGGACGTTGCTCCGCCCGAAGCCCACCTCGAAGAGCTCGCGCAGGTACATCGCCGTCTGGAGGAAGATCCCCGCCCCCGTCCCGCCGGCCAGCGACGAGATGATCATCACCCGGACGCTGGAGACCTGGTCCTCGCCGCGGGCGCGGAAGATGGTGGCGATCTGGCGCTCCAGCCCCTGGAGCTGCCCCGTCTCCATCGCCGCCCGGTACGCCAGCCGCGAGACGGCGCGGATCTGCCCGGCGCCCTCGGTGAGGAGCTTGCGGAGGAGCTCCGGCTGCTCGTGGGGGAACCACTCCTTCACCAGCGGGTCGGCGCGGTGGAGGTACTGCCCCACCGTCCACCGCTCGCTCGTCTGGGTGACGCGCCCCTGGAGGCCCTTGAGCCTGGAGATGTCGTTGACGTTGGTGTCGAAGGCGTGGGCGGCCACCTGCGTGCGGCGCTCCGGGGGGATCCACCCGTACACCGTGTCCACGATGCGCGAGCCGATGCCTCCCAGCCCGATCAGCAGGGTCGGTACCTCGGACATTGCGTCTGCCTCCAGAGGAAGTTCTTCGTTCGAATCTCGGTCCTGCTGCGTACGACGACCTGCTGAACTACGAACTGCGAACGACGGACTTGGGCGTGTCCCTCCGCTGCGCTCCGGGCCGGGCTGCGGGCCGCGCAGGAAACGATACCACCGTTTCCAACGCGGCGAAGCCCCTGGCGGATTCCACGCGCTCCACCGCTTTCGTCTTGGAAGGCCCGGCCCCGTCGCATTTCCCCCGCCAGGGTCTTCGCCCTCCGGGCCCGCATCCCTCACGCAACTTCGCGGAAACAGCGAACTTCGATCGCGCTTCGACGGGCTTCCGCCGCATGCCGCGCGCTCCGCGGCCCCCACCCCCCGACCCCCTCCCCCGCTTCGCGAGGGAGGGGGAGGTCGATTCGCCACAACCCAATGTAGCCGCGCGATTCATCGCGCCCGCGGAGCCCGCCGCATGCGCCACCGCCCATTGCAGAGCACCGCAAGCCGTCGAGGGAGTCCGCGAAGGCGGACTTTGCGCCGTTGTTGCCGCGACGCCGCGACTTCAGTCGCCCGGGCTCCTGGGCCTTCGCCCTACCGCCCCGAGTACGTATAAACCTCCCGCTGCGCCCCCCGCCGCACCTCCAGCTGGTCGCCCTGCGCCAGCCGCAGCGGCCGCCGCCCGGGGTCCTCCACCGGCTCGCCGGCCACGCGCATGTCCTCGGTCTGCGCCTCGGGGGGGATCAGGATGTAGCTGCACCGCATCCCCGCCTCGAACGTCACCCCCTCCACGCTCCGCCGCTCGGCCTTCGTCGGCACCAGCCAGCGGATGAAGAGGTTCTTCCCCGGCAGGCCGTACGTCACCGGCCGCCCCGCCGCCCGCCCGAAGCGCTGGTACACGATCTCGCTCCCCGGGCAGAAGCGCCGCTTCCGGAAGAGGCGAATGAGGTACCACGCCAGGAGGAGGAGCGCGAGGGCGGTGAGGATCAGCCATCCGCACTTCGCCCAGAACGATGCGTCCTCCACCTCCACCGGCACCAACAGCCGCACCGCCGGCTCGCGCGGGTTCGGCGACTTCGCCTCCACCTCCACGGGGATCGTCCCCGTGGGCGTGCAGCACGCCAGCCCCCAGGTCTTCCGCGGCTTCAGCCGCCACCCGACCGGCGAGCGCTCGACGTCCACCTTCAGCCGCTCGTCGTCCACCCGCGTCAGCGTCCACCGCGCCAGCTCGTCCGCCGCCACCGGGAGCCCGTCCGCCGTGGGCGCCACCTCCGCCGGGGGCGCCTCCTCCAGCTCCGTCACCTTCCCGCGGAAGGGGCGCAGCGTCCGCAGCGCCAGCGCGCGGGGACGGCACTCCACCCCGCGCACGGTGAAGACCCGCGAGCGGTAGTTGAAGTAGCCGGGGTACGCCGCCGAGACCGAGACCGGCGTCGGCCGCTCGTCCGAGGCGAAGGCGCGCTCGAAGAAGGCGCCCCGGCCCGCGGCCAGCGGCGCCCGCTGCGCGCCGTACTGCCCCTCCAGCCGGAACTGCTCGGGGCGGCGGACCTGGCGCACCAGCGTGTCGCCGGTGGGGGAGAGGAGGGTGGCGCGGACGTGGAACGGCTCGCCCGAGCACACCTCGTGGACCCCCGCCGCCACGGGGAGGGGGCGCCCCTCGCCGTCGGTGAGCCACACCTCCAGCCGGGCGGCCACCTCGGGGAGCACCTGGAGCTGCTGCGCCGTCACCGGCCTGTCCAGCTCCAGCGTCACCCGCCCGCCGGGGATCACCGCGTCCGGCCGCGCCCCCTGCACGTGGTGGATCCGCCCGAACACCCGGTCGGCCGAGGCGAGCGGCATCGCCAGCGCCAGCGGCTCCGACGCCCGCAGCGCCTCCGCGCCGGTGCGGGCGCGCTGGAGGGCGGCCAGCCGCGCGGCGTCGTCCTCGTGCTGGAGGAGGGTGACGCGGCGTAAGGGGAGCTCGGTGTCCAGCGTGGCCGTGCTCCCCGAGATCGTGACCGGGAGGGGCTGGTCGCTCCGCGAGGTGATGTCGGCCGCGATTTGCCGCATCCGTTCGACGATCTGCGACCGGTCCTGCGCCTCGTACCGCCGCGCCTGCGCCTCCTCCTCCCACACCCGCGTCACCGCGTCGTCCAGGTCGCCGATCAGCAGCAGCACCGTGCGCGCGCCCGTCGCCGGGAGGAAGCGGCGGATCTCGTCGCGGAGCGCCGCGTCCTGCTCGGGGGTCAGCGCGTCCTCGGTGAACTGGCCGTCGGTGATGATGATCAGCCACTTCTCCGAGACTTCCGTCCCCGCCGCCGCCTGCTCGCGCGCCGTCTTCGCCAGCGTCTCCATCGCCGTCTGCACCGCGTCGTACGGCGTCCCCCCGCCCGCGTGCGGCGTGGCGCGGATCGCGGCGATCTGCGTGGCCTGGCTCCCCAGGTCGATGGCGACCGGCGTGGTGGGCGCGCTCATCCGCACCACGGAGAGCGCGTCCCGCGGGGCCAGGAGCCCCACGAAGGTCTGGAGCGCGTAGTTGGCGTAGCGCCACGACGCCGTGGGGTTCTGCGGGTTCCCCATGCTCCCCGAGTCGTCGTAGACCACCGCGACGGTCCGGGTCTGGGCGTGTGCGATACGGACGGCGAAGAGCAGCGTGGCGAGGAGGCCCCAGGAGAGTCGGCGCAAGGACATCGGCAAGGGGGGCCTGGCGGGTCGCGGTCGGAGGGGAGGTGAGCGCGTGCGGCTGGCGGGACTCAACATAAATCCCGCCCCGCCCCGGTGAAAGAGAGCCCCGAAGGCGCGCCTTCATCGGTTTCCGCCACTACGTCGCCTCCCCCCGCCGGGTTGCAGCCGCGAAAGTCGAAGAGAACGGCCGATTCGGCAGCGCGCGGGGACAGGGCCGTCCCACCCCGCGGACGCCGCGCGATCGCACCGTTGCCGATCCCACCGCTCCACGATCCGCCCCCCCTCCCCGACGGCCGCCACGCGTACCGACGCCCGCGAGCAGTCCGCGCAAGCGGCGCGCAAGCGGACTTCGTGCCGTTCCAGCCCCGGTTTCAACCGGTTCGGGGAGACCGGAATCGCACGTCCGCATCCTCTCGAATCGCCGCCGATCCGCGCCACGCCGCCGATCTGCTCCGCCCGCCGTAGCAGTTCCGCCTGGCTCGGATCTTGTATTCAGGCGCCGCCGTAAGCCGCCTCGCCCGGCCATTCCGGCCGGGCGAG
>DATACF010000758.1:0-1817 GCA_036259235.1 Longimicrobium sp.
GTGCCGGCGGGCGCGCGCCCGGGCGCCCAGCGCGCGAGGAGCGCCGCCTCGGTCATCGAATCCGCCGGGACGCGGAGGAGCGCCTGGTCTCCCGGCCCGTGCCGGAAGGCGAACACCCCGCCCGCGCCCTCCACGTAAATCCCGCGGTGCTGGTAGCTCCAGGCGTGGTTGGTGTGGCTCCGCTCGCAGAAGAAGGGCGGCGGGGCGGGCGCGGTCTCCACGCTCGCCGCGCGGGCGGACGAGCACCCGCAGAGAAGGACGAGGGCGGCGGCGAGACGGGCTTTCATCGCTCCGCCCCGCTGGACGCCGGGGCCCGGCGCGACGCGGCGCGCCAGGCGAAGTAGACCGGGACCCCGGCGGCGACGATCGCCCCGCCCAGGAGGGTGGCCGCCGGGCGCTTCACGAGCGCGTTCGCCATCATCGCCACCGTCCCCACCAGGAAGAGGGCGGGGACGACCGGGTACCCCGCCGCGCGGTACGGGCGCGGGAGGTCGGGGCGGCGGCGGCGCAGGACGAAGACGGCGGCCACGGTGAGCGCCAGGAAGGGGTAGAGGAGGAGGACGAACGCCTGGGCGAGCTCCTCGAAGGTCCGCACCGACGCGTTCAGCGCGGTGAGCGCCACCAGGAGCGCCACCGCCACGTGCGGCGTCCCGAAGCGCGGGTGCACCGCCGCCACCCGGCGGAAGAAGAGGCCGTCCTCCGCCATCGCGTAGTACACCCGCGGCCCCGTCATCAGCCCCGCGTTGAGCCCCCCGAAGGTGGAGAGCATCACCAGCGCGGCGATCACCGCCGCCCCGCCCGCGCCCGCCACCCGCGTCACCGCGTCCACCGCCACCGCCTTCGAGGCGGCCAGCTCGGCCAGCGGGAGCGCGTAGAGGTACGCCGCGTTGATCGCCAGGTAGGTGACGACGATGATGCCCGCGCCCCACGCCAGCGCCCGCGGGAGCGCCCGCTGCGGGTCGCGCACCTCCCCCGCGATCAGCGTGGCGGCGATCCACCCGTCGTACGCGAAGAGGGCGGCCACCAGCCCCAGCCCGATCCCCCCCACGCTCGCCGGCACCAGCGACGGCGCCCCGGAGAGCGCGCCGCCGCCCGCCTCCCCCAGCGCGAAGAGGACGGCCGCCGTGGCCAGGATCGCCACCACCTTGGCCACCGTCGACGCGTCCTGCACCGCCGCCCCCAACCGCACCGAGCGGTAGTTTGCCGCGCCCACGAGGACGATGAGCGCCACCGCCGCGACGCGCTGCTCGATCGGGGAGAGCGGGACGAAGGTGCCCAGGTAGGCCACGAAGACCAGCGTCGTCCCCGCCGAGGCGGCCGAGCGGATGAAGAGCCACGACCACCCGAAGAGGAAGGCGGCGAGCGGCCCGTACGCCTCGCGGAGGTAGACGTAGATCCCCCCCGCGCGCGGGAACGCCGCCGCCAGCTCGGCCACGGTGAGGGCGCCGCAGAGGGTGATGACGCCGCCCAGGACCCACACCAGCGCGATGGCGCCCACGCTCCCCGACTCGGCCGCCACCGTGGCGGGGACGCGGAAGATCCCGCTCCCGATGGTGAGCCCCACCGCGGCCGCGGCGGCGCTCCACACCCCCAGCCGGCGCGGGAGCCCGTCGCCGTCCACCGCCGTCGAGGCCGGAGCGGAGGGCGCGGAAGGCAGGATGGATGTCGTCTGCATGCGGGACGGGAGGGGGGAGGGAAGACGGGGGCGAGGGGCGTCCGGCGGGTGGACGGGCGTCTCGCGGAGGATCGCGGTCCCCCCAAGGTACGCGCGCCCGGCCGCTCCGGCCACGGTCGCGGGTTCTCGCCGCCGCCGGGGA
>DATACF010000759.1:0-3285 GCA_036259235.1 Longimicrobium sp.
CGAGGGTCGAGCCCGGGCGCGCCGTGCTCGCCGGCCCCGACGGCGCGAGGCTGGAGCTTCGCGTCACCCGACCCGGATCCTGATGCCGAAGCGATATCTCGCGCCCCTCCTGGCGGCGCTCTTCCTCGCCGTCCCGTCGGCCGCGCGCGCCCAGGAAGACGGCGTCCGCGCCGTGCAGGGCGGCGTCCTGGTCGACTTCTCCGACGCCGACCTCCGCCTGGTGATCTCGGCGCTGGCCGAGGCCGGGCGGCTGAACGTCACCTTCACCAACCTCCCCCAGCGCAACGTCACCCTGCGGCTCACGCAGCCGGTGCCGGCCGAGAACATCCTCCCCCTCCTCCGAAGCCTGGTGCGCTCCAACGGGCTGCGGATGATCGAGGACGGCGGCTTCGTGCGCATCGAGTCGGACGAGGGCGCCGCCCAGGGGGGCGTGGATCCCGCGGGGGGCGACGCCGGGGGGGCGCAGGACACCGGGCCCCGCCTCTTCGTCTACCGCCTCCGCCACGCCACCGCCGCGCGGCTGGCCACCACCCTCCAGTCGCTCTACGGCGGCGCCCGCGGCGTCCCCGGCCGCCGCCCCCGCCCGCGCACCCTCAGCGAGGGGCTGCGCGACCAGGCCATCCCCCCCGGCGTCCCCGGCGAGCCGACGGCGGTCGTCGAGATCAACCCCGGGGCGGGGATCGCGGGCGACGTCCAGGGCGAGGTGCAGATCGTGGCCGACGAGCCCACCAACTCCATCCTGGTGAAGGCCACCGCGGCCGACTGGCAGGTGGTGCGGCAGGCCATCGACGTCCTCGACCTCCGCCCCCTCCAGGTGCTGATCGAGGTGCTGATCGCCGAGGTCCGGCGCGGGCGCGACCTCCAGGTGGGGACCAACGTCAGCGCCAGCAACCGCCACGACGCGCGCCCCATCGACCTCCTCCTGGGCCAGCGTCCCCGCGGCGCCGACAGCGTGGGGACCGGCGCCCTCCAGGTGAACCTCTTCAACCTGGGGAGCCTCGACGTCGACGTCAGCTTACGCGCCCTGGCGTCGACCGGGAACGTGCGGATCCTCTCGCGTCCCGTCCTCCTGGCGCAGAACAACCTGGAGAGCAAGCTGGTCCTGGGCGAGGAGCGCCCCTTCGTGCAGGTGGTGCGGACGCTCCCCACGGCGGACGCCGTCCGCGACCAGGTGGTGCAGTACCGCGACGTGGGGACGACGCTGACGCTGACCCCCACGATCAACCCCGACGGCTACGTCAACCTCCAGCTGGTGCAGGAGGTCAGCAACGTCTCGGGGCGCGAGCTCGACGCGCCGATCATCACCACCCGGGAGGCGGCCACGCACCTCTTCGTCCGCGACGGGCAGACGGTGGTCATCGGCGGGCTGATCCAGGTCGAGCGCGAGCGGACCCGCTCGGGGATCCCCTTCCTCAAGGACATCCCCCTCCTGGGCGCGCTCTTCGGGAGCACCACGCACCGCAACCTGAACAGCGAGCTCTTCCTCTTCCTCACGCCCCACATCATCCGCTCCGACGACGACGCCGACGACCTCCGCCAGCAGGTGGAGGGGGCGACGCCGGCCATCCCCGAGCGCGGCCCCGGCGCGGTCTTCACCTCCCCCGCGCGCACCGGCCCGGCGGGCCAGGGCCAGACCACTCCCGCGACGCCGTCTCCGGCCGCCCCGGCGGCGCCGGCCCCGGCGACCCCGCCCCAGCCGTGAGCGCGCCCTCCGTCGCCGGCCCGGACGCCGCCGCGCTCCGGCTCGACGAGGCCGAGCGCCTCTCCGACCAGCTCACCCCCGAATGGCTGGAGGAGCACGGCGTCCTCCCCCTCCGCGAGGAGGGGGGGCGGATGGTGGTGGCCACCTGGAGAGACGGGCTCGACGTCCAGGCGCTCGACACGCTGCGCCTCCTCTTCGCCCTCCCCCTCGCGCTGGCGCGGGCGCCCGAGGAGGCGGTGCGCGGGGCCATCCGCCGCGCGTACGGCGACGGCGCCGAGACGGCCGCGGGGTTCATCGCCGACCTGTCGGCCGACCCCGGCCCCGAGGGGGGCGAGCCGGGGCTCGACGACCTGGTGAGCCTCGCCAACGAGGCCCCGGTGGTGAAGCTGGTGAACCTCCTCCTCCTGGAGGCGCTGGAGGCGCGCGCGTCGGACGTGCACATCGAGGGGTACGCGCGCAGCTTACGCGTCCGCTACCGGCTCGACGGGGTCCTCCAGGACGTCCCGGCGCCCCCCGCGCGGCTGATGCCCGCCGTGATCAGCCGCCTGAAGATCATGGCCGACCTCGACATCGCCGAGCGGCGCGTCCCCCAGGACGGGCGCATCCGCCTCCGCCTCAAGGACCGCCAGGTCGACGTCCGCGTCTCCACCCTCCCCACGCTGGGCGGCGAGAGCGTCGTCCTCCGCCTCCTCGACAAGGAGCGGGGCGGGCGGGTGAAGCTGACCGACCTTGGGATGGCGCCGGACACCCTCGCCGCCTTCCGCCAGGCGGTGGCGCGCCCCCACGGCGTGGTGCTGGCCACGGGGCCCACGGGGTCGGGGAAGACGACGACGCTCTACGCCGCCGTCGACCACATCCGCACCGGGCGCGAGAAGATCCTCACCGTCGAGGACCCGGTCGAGTACGAGCTGGAGGGGGTCCCCCAGGTGCAGGTGAACGAGAAGGTGGGGGTCTCCTTCGCCACGGCGCTCCGCGCGCTCCTCCGCCAGGACCCGGACGTGATGCTGGTCGGCGAGATCCGCGACGAGGAGACGGCGTCCATCGCCATCCACGCGGCGCTCACCGGCCACCTCGTCCTCTCGACGCTCCACACCAACGACGCCCCCAGCGCCCTCACCCGCCTCTTCGACCTGGGCGTGGCCCCGTACCTGGTGGCGAGCACGGTGGAGGCGGTCCTGGCCCAGCGGCTGGTGCGCCTGGTGTGCGGGGCCTGCGCCGAGGCGCACGCCCCCGAGCGGGGGCTGATGGCCGACTTCGGCGGCGAGGCGCCCCCCGAGCGGGTGATGCGCGGGCGCGGGTGCCCCGAGTGCCGCGGCACCGGCTACCGCGGCCGCCAGGGCGTCTACGAGCTCCTGGTCCTCGACGACGACGTCCGCGCCCTGCTCCTCGCCACCCGCGACGCCGGCCAGCTCCGCCGCGCCGCCATGGAGCGCGGGATGCGGACGCTGCGGATGGACGGCCTCCGCCTGGTGCGCGAAGGGCTCACGACGCCGGAGGAGGTGCTGCGGGTGACGCGGGGGTAGGGGAGTGCGTGAGTGCGTGAGTGCGGAAAGACGACGGTGGGAAAATACGAAGGGGGCGGC
>DATACF010000760.1:0-12373 GCA_036259235.1 Longimicrobium sp.
GTGCAGCGGGCCACCACGTCGTCGAGCCACGCGGGGACGCCGGCGCGCGCCTGGCGGGGGCGGTGGCCGTCGGGCGCGGGCGGCGGCGGGAGGTGGGGCGAGGGAGAGGCGGGGAGGCGGCCGACGAGGGCGAAGTAGAGGGTGACGCCCAGCGCGTAGAGGTCGGCGCGGGCGTCGCCCCGCTCGCCGTGGAGGACCTCGGGGGCGGTGTAGGCCAGCGTCCCCACCAGCGTGGCCGTCTGCGTGAGCCCCGCCGCGTCGTCGAGGCGCGCCGAGCCGAAGTCGGCCAGGCGGGCGCGGCCGTCGGGGTCGAGGAGGATGTTCTGCGGCTTGACGTCGCGGTGGAGGACGCCGTTCCGGTGCGCGGCGGCGAGCGCCGAGGCGACCCCCTGGGCCACGCGCGCGGCCTCGTCGGGCCCCAGCGGCCCCCGCTCGCGGACGCGGACGTGGAGGTCGGGGCCGCGGACGCGCTCCATGACGATGAAGCTCCACGCCCCGTCGTCGGCGAAGTCGTGGACGGCGACGACGTGGGGGTGGGCGAGGGAGCGGGCGGCCCGCACCTCGCGCCGCATCCGCTCGCGCGCCGTCTCGGCCACGGCGGGCGGGGGGACGAGGAGCTTGAGCGCCACCTCGCCGTCGACGCGGAGGTCGCGGGCGGCGTAGACCACCGAGTAGGCGCCGCGGCCGATCTCTTCGCCGACCTCGTAGCGCCCCCCGACGAGGGTGCCGGGGGCGAGGTACGACGCGCCGGGCGGCGCGGCGCCGGTCACCGCGCCTCGGCGTCGGGGGCGGTGCCCAGCTCGCGGAGGACGGAGAGGGCGCGGCCGCGGAAGCCGTCGTCGGCGCCGTAGAGGCGGACGAACTCGGTGAGGTGGCGGCGGGCGGCCTCGGGGTGGCCGAGGGCGTGCTCGGAGATCCCCGCGTGGTAGAGCGCCATGAAGTTGTCGGGCGTGTACTCCAGCACCAGCGACATGATGGGCCCGGCGGCCTCGTCGTCGCCCGCGTCGGCCACGGGGTGGGCGACGTTGAAGACGACGTGGGCGGCGTAGCGGGGGTCCTCGGCGCCGTCGATCACCGCCCGGGCGCGGTCGATGTTCCCGGCGAGCGCGTAGCAGGCGGCCAGGTACGCGGGCCCGTCGCCCCCGGGCGGGGGCGGGAGGCGGCGGACGCCGACCACGACCTCGACGGGGTTGCAGAAGGGCCGCGCCCGCCCGAACCACGCCCCGCCGGAGCTCCCCGACGCGGCGAAGGGGGCCGCCGCGTGCGAGGGCGCGGCGGCGTGGCCGGAGCGGCCGGCGCCGAGGAGCGTGGCCGTGCAGAGCGCCAGGTACGCCCAGGCGGCGAGGTAGAGGGTGCGGGTCATCGCGGGCTCACCCGTGGCGGGTGGGGAGGACGGCGGGAACGGATGGGTGCATGATAACGCGCGGAGCGGCCGAACAGAAGACTTTTCGGGGCCTCACCCGCAGGCGTCGACCCCCTCGATGAAGGGCGCCGCGTCCATGTCGACCCACCCCTCGCGCCCCGCGCGGTCGCGGACCTTCGCCCACCAGCGCGCCACCGGCGCCGCGACGAGCTCGCCGTCCCACCCGGTGTCGCCCACTTCGCCCCAGAAGCGCTGCGCCTCGAGGACGCGCCCGCGGTGGCGGAGGCGGAAGAAGTCCTCGCCCAGGTAGTCGAGGACGTGCACCGTGTCGCCCGCCGCGAAGGAGCGCGGCGAGCCCTCGGCGTCGCGCCCCGCGTCCACCGCGCGGCGGACGACCACGACGCCCACGCGGTCGAGGTGGACGTTCCCCGTGACCCCGGTGAAGCGCTCCCCCGCGGAAATCGTGAACGCGACCCGCGAGGTGTCGCGCTCGGCCGCGAAGGCGCGGACCGCCTCGGTGGCCGCCCACGCGTCGTTGTAGCGGCAGCACTCGAACGGGCACGCGCCGCGCGCCACGTACGGCTCGCCGGCGACCGGCTCAGCGGCGGCCGCGCCCTGGACGAGCGCCGCCGCGCCGGGGACCGAGTCGAGCGCGTCGGCCGGCGGCCGCGCGGGTTCGCAGGCGGCGGGGAAGAGAACCAGGGCGAAGAGGAGGACGGGGCGGCGCATCAGAACCTCCGGATGCAAGAGCGTCCGACGGGACGGGGAGGAGAAAACGCGGCCGGGACGGCCCCGCCTGCGACGTTGCATGAGGGATGCGGGCCCGGAGGGCGAAGACCCTGGCGGGGCGGAACGCGAAGACGGCCGCCTTTTTCGAGACGCAGCGGCGGAATGGGCGGAGTCCGCCAGGGGCTTCGCGCCGTTGGAAACGGTAGTATCGTTTCCTACGGCGCCCGCAGCCCGGCCCCGCGCAGCGGGGACATGCCCAACGACGTAGCTCGCAGTTGCCGTTCCGCCGTAAAAACCCGCCCCGTCACCAGAATCAGAATCCGCTCCGGCTGTTCCAGTAGAGCACGACGAGGATGATGCCGAAGACGATCCGGTACCAGGCGAACCCCGCGAACGTGTTCTTCGACACGAACGCGATCAGCGCCCGGATCACGATCAGCGCCGAGACGAACGCCGTCACGAACCCCACCGCGAAGACCGGCACGTCGGACGCGGTCATGACGCCGGCGATGTCCTTCATCTTGATGATCGACGCCCCGAACATGGCCGGGATGGCGAGGAAGAACGAGAACTCCGTCGCCGTCGTCCGCGACAGCCCCAGGATCAGCCCCCCCATGATCGTCGCCCCCGAGCGCGAGAGCCCGGGGAAGAGGATGGCCAGCACCTGGAAGAGCCCCACCCCCAGCGCCGTCTTGAGCGGAATGGCGTCCACGTCGTCGAAGCGCTTCCGCGTCCAGAACCGCTCGATGAGCAGGATCGCCACGCCGCCCGCCACCAGCGCCACCGCCACGGGGAAGGGCTTGAAGAGGTGCCTCTCGATCCAGTCTTCCGTGGGGATCCCGATGATGACCGCCGGGATCGTCGCCACGGCGAGGTTCACGATCAGGTTCCGCGACCCGCGCTCGGTGCGCCAGGTCCGGAGGACGCCGAAGAGCTTGGCGCGGTAGAGCCAGACGACGGCGAGGATGGCGCCGAGCTGGATGAAGATGATGAAGGCGTTCCACTTGGGGTCGCCCTCCAGCCCCAGCCAGTTCTGCACCAGGATCAGGTGCCCGGTGGAGGAGACGGGGATGAACTCGGTGACGCCCTCCACGAGCCCCAGGACGACGGCCTTCAGGTAGACGATCGGGTCCACGCCGCGCGCTTTCTTCGAGAGTCGGACGATCGGGTCGGTCTCCGGCGCCGCGCCGGACGGCGTGCGCGGGGGCAATGCGCGTGCCCGCCGCCGCGTGGGCGCCGCGGCCGATCAAGATGCGTCCGATCTTTCCCCTCCGACAGCCTTCCCCCGCGCGACGGGCCTCGATTGCCGGAAATGTCCGGTTTAGGGGCCCGCCGCCCGCCGCGTGTTTCCACCGCCATCGCCGTACACTGTATTCACTTCGTGCCGAAAATACCCGTGGCCCCTCGATTCGCCTCCGACTGGCGGAAACGTCCGCCCCCCGCTAAGCCGCTTTTCCCACCCGTCCAGATTGGAAACGAAAGCCTTGACACGGTGACCTAAAGCGTTCATCGTGGACGTCGGCTACACTATGGACGATCGGTTCGATCCGCCCCGGCGCCCGGCCGCGCCCGGGCTCCACCCTTCGCGTCCCTCGATACGCCGATGAGCCCTCGATTCCGCGCCCTCCTCCTCGCCGCGCTCCTCGCCCCCGCGTGCGCCCGCGACGCCGAAGCGCCCGAAGCGTGGGCGCTGGAGGGCGGCGGGACGATCGCGGCCCGCGCCCGCGCCGACGGGCCCACCGTGGCGCTGGTGGTGGACCCCGGCGACTTCTCGCGCTGCTTCGTCCCGCTCTCGCGCTGGGTGGAGTGGGAGGCGCGCCACCCCGGCCGCCTGTCGCTCCTCCTCGCCCGCGCGCCGACGGAGGGCGAGCGCCGCCAGCTGGTGCGCTTCCGCGTCCGCCCGGACGGCGTGCTGGCCGGCGCCGCGGGGCGGAAGGGCCCGGCCGAGCTCCTCTTCGTCGACGGCCGCGCGCGCTACGCCCGCGTGGGCTCGTTCGGCGCCCTGACCGACGCGCTGCTGACGACCGGCCCCGGGCTCGACCCGGCGCGCCTGGCGCTTCCTCCACCCCTCTCCACCCCATCCGAAGCGGCACCGACCACCACACTTCAACCAGGAGAGACCGACGATGGACGCGAAGAAGAGCAGGCTGGCCGTGCTGGCGGGCGCGCTGGCGCTGGCGGCGGCGGGCGCGGCGACGCTGGCGTGGAGCCCCGCGCCGGCCGAGGCGGGATACCGCTGGACCGACCGCAACAGCGGGTGCCCCGCCGTCTGCAACCGGCAGACGTACAACTGTCCGTGCTACATCTGGGCGCAGTAGGCGAAGGAGACGAGCGATGAACCGGGTGGGGAGGGGTGGAGGATGCGGGACGTGGCGCGCCGCCGTCCGGCCGGCGCGCCTGGCGGCGGCGTGCGCGGCGGTGGCGATCGTCGCGGCGTGCGGCGGCGGACCGGACCCGGTGGACGCGGACCCGGGCGGCGGCCCCTCGGCGCGGCCGCTCTTCGCGACGCGGCTGGGGGAAACGGCGGAGGTGTACCTGGCCCGCCCGCGCGACCTGTGGGTGGAGCCGGGGGGCGACTACCTCGTGTCGGACGCCTTCTTCAACCGCGTGGTCCGCTTCGACCGGGGCGGGGCGCCGCGCGCGGTGTACGGGGCCATGGGGCGCGGCCCCGGCGAGTTCACGCAGGTGGGGATCGTCTTCTCGCTCGACACGCTGCTGGTGGCGACCGACTACGGTCGGGGGGTGATGAACGCCTTCGACCCGCGCACCGGCGCCGTCCGCTGGCAGAAGCCGCTGGAGGGGATCGTGACCTCGGCGCTGCGCCACGGCGGCGAGGTGTGGTTCGGGGCGCAGGACATGGCGCGGCGGAGCGCGGCCATTCGCTGGAGCCCGGGCACGGGAGAGCACGCCCACGTGGGCGCGCTCCCCGCCGAGTACCTCCGCTCGCCCGCGCTGGCGGGGATCTACACCGGCGGCTCGGTGGCGCGGTGGGCCGACACGGTGATGGTGGGGATGGCCGGGGGGCGCGCTCTCCGGCTCTACGCGGTGGACGGGCGCGCGCTGGGGGGCGGCGTGGTGGTCCCCGCGCGGCGGCGGCGCGGGGTGCCGGCGGACGTGGCGGCGCGGATCGAGAAGCTCCAGTTCCCCGAGATGTTCTCGCTGGCGTCGGTGCTCTTCCAGCTGAACCGCGCGCCGGGCGGGGCCTTCAACCTGGTGCACTACGACCAGGAGATCGAGGGGCGCCAGGTGGCCGCCCGCGTCTGGGTGAGCCGCCTCTCGCCCGACCGCGCCCGCGCCTGCGTCGACCGCGAGGTCCCCGTCTCGCGCGACGCCCAGCCGGTGACGGCGCTCCGCGGCGACACCCTCTTCGTCGTCGAGCAGGCGGTCGACGGCGAGGCGGCCGTCACCACGCTCCGCGCCTGGCTGATCGGCGAGGCCGGCTGCCGCTGGGTGCCGACGGAGCGGGGGTGAGTCGCGGGCATCTTCGTTCGGTGGGCTCTGCTTTTGTGAGAGGCCTGCCGTAAAGGCCGGATCGAGCGACGAAGCGAGGGGACGAGCGCAGGCCCGATCCAACCTTCGCCGCCCTTCACGCGACGAAGCTCCCAACGTACGTTGTCCCCCGATCGTCCGTCCGACCAGCCCACGCACACCCGATCCCATCCCATGACCCGACCGATCCGCCGGATCACCCGCGCGCTCCTGCTGGCGCTCGCGGTCGTCACCCACGCCAGCGCCGCACAGGCGCAGGCGCGCGACCCGCTGCAGGGGCTCGACGCGTACATCGAGCAGGCGATGCGCGACTGGCAGGTGCCGGGGCTCTCCATCGCCATCGTCCGCAACGACAGCGTGATCTTCGCGAAAGGGTACGGGGTCCGCGAGATCGGCAAACCGGCGCGGGTGGACGAGAACACCGTCTTCGCCGTGGCCTCGAACACCAAGGCGCTCACCGCCACGGCGGTGGGGATGCTGGTGAGCGAAGGGAAGGCGGCGTGGACCGACCGGGCCACGAAGCACGTCCCCACCCTCCAGCTCGCCGACCCGTGGGCCACCCGCGAGCTCAACCTCCGCGACCTCCTGGCGCACCGGAGCGGGCACCAGACGTGGGCGGGCGACCTCCTCTGGTACGCCACCCCCCGCACCCGCGCCCAGGTGCTGGCCGGGGTGCGCGAGGTCGACCCGCAGTGGGGCTTCCGCCAGCAGTACGGCTACTCGAACCTGATGTTCATCGCCGCGGGCGAGGTGGTGCCGGCGGTGACGGGGCAGAGCTGGGAAACGTTCGTGGCGGAGCGCTTCTTCGCGCCGCTGGGGATGACGCGCACCAGCACCACCATCCGCGCCCTCCCCGCGATGGAGAACGTCGCCACCCCGCACACGAAGCGCGACGGGGCGGTGGTCGTCACCCCGTACCGCAACGTGGACGCGGGGGCGGCGGCGGCGGGGATCAACTCGTCGGCGCGCGACTGGGCGCAGTGGATCCGCCTCCAGCTGGGGAACGGCGCCTACGGTGGGCGGCAGCTGGTCGACTCGGCGGTGGTCCGCGAGACGCGCACCCCGCAGACGCTGCTGCGGATGGGGGCGGGGGCGCGGCGGCTCTACCCCACCACGCACTTCTCGGCGTACGGGCTGGGGTGGTTCCTCCGCGACTACCACGGGCGGCTCCTGGTGGAGCACAGCGGGGGGATGGACGGGATGCTCTCGCAGACGGGCTACCTCCCCGAGGAGAGATTCGGGGTGGTGATCTTCACCAACTACGACGAGCACAGTCTGGGGACGGCGCTCTTCTACGACGTGGTCGACCGGATGCTGGGGCTCACGGAGCGCCGCGACTGGAGCCGCGCCTTCCTCGACCTCAACAACGCCGGCGGCCCCCCCGCCGACCCGGAGGCCGGGCGCGCGAAGGACACCCGCCCCAGCGTCGCCCTGGAGCGCTACGCGGGGACGTACACCAACGACATCCTGGGCGAGGCGCGGGTGACGGTGGAGAACGGCCGGCTCTACGTGCGCGTCCCCGCCTCGACGGGGATCTCGGGGCCGATGGAGCACTGGCATTACGACACCTTCCGCGCCCGCTGGGAGGACGCCTACCTCGGCACCTCCCTGGTGACCTTCGCCCTCGACGCCGAGGGGCGGCCCACGACCTTCAGGACGCAGGTCCGCCCCGACTTCGTCGATCCGCTGGAGTACGTCTTCACGCGGGTGCCCGACCGGCGGTAGCGCGACGCCGGTCCGGAAACGGCAACGGCGGGTCTCACGCAGAGAAGCAGAGGCAGCAGAGAGCTTCATGGGGTTCTCTGCTGCCTCTGTTTCTCTGCGTGAGATTCTTCGTTTCCCTCCGGCGCCTCAGGTGGATGGCGTGCGCCGCAGCAGCCGGTCGAGGGAGGCGGGGAGGAAGCTCAGCTCGCGGTCGGCGATGGCGGCGATCTCCTCCTCCTCCTTCCAGCGGGCCTCGAGGGCGGCGACCTCCATCTCCAGGAGGCGGCGCTCGGTGTCCTCGTTGGCGGCGATCTCCAGGGCGACGGCGGAGGCGTGGTGCCGCTGAAGCTTGTCGAGCCGCACCCCGTCCTGGGCCAGGTACCGGGTGAGCCGCCCGGCCGATCCGGCCTGCTCGATGGCCGCGGTGGCCTCGCGGACCTGCTGCTCGGTGGCGCCGCTGAAGTTCCGCCACGCCAGGGAGCGCCGGAGGAGGCGCTCGGCGGCGGCGCCGGTGATGACCGGCCCCTTTCCGTACCCCGCCCGGCAGGTGGCGCAGCGGCGCAGGAACGAGACTTCGCCCTCCCCGTCCGCGCGGAGCATCAGCTTCCCCGTCTCCTTGAACTTCAGCTCTTCGAGCGGGGCACCGCACGTCGCGCAGGCGGCGCTCCCCTTCCACGCCACGCTCCCGAAGCGCCACCACCGCGCGAGGTTGACCGAGAGCCCCGCGCCGTACATCCCCACCATGGCGCCGCCGGTGGCCACGGAGGCGGCGATCCACGCCACCCCCTCGGCGGCCTGGATGACGTACGAGCGCTTGCGCCGCTGCTGGAACTCGCGCCCGTAGCGCCACCACGCCTCCTCGACCAGCTGCGCCTTCCCCACCCGCACCACCTCCAGGTCACCCGCGCGGACGAGGGCGATGTTGTCGGTCTGCGCCAGCGTGCGCCCGCGGTCGGTGACGACCTTCTCCAGCTCGTCGAGCGCCTCCCACCGCTCCTCGATGGGGGCCAGGCTCCACCGGTGGCACGTCCCGCAGAGCGCCCACAGCCGCCCCCGCGCGGGGTCGAACGCCACGCGCCCGGCGCGGCGGAAGTGCTCCAGCGTGTCGTTCTCGGGGAACGTCGCGTGGCAGAAGATGCAGCGGGTGAACACGGTCCAGCGTCCTGCGCTCGGGGTCGTGCCCGCGCGGCGGCGTGCCGCGCTCCATCGGAATATACGACGGAGGGGAGGGGGGAGTTGCGAGTCGCTGGTGCCGTGCGTGGTCCGGTGGGGACGAATGGCGGTGGTGCGCGGTGCCCGAGGCATGCGACGTCACTCCGCCCATCACGAAGGAGCCGGCGCCCGCAGCCCGGCCCCGCGCAGCGGGGACATGCCCAACACAGTAGCTCGCGGTTCCAGGTGCCCAGTGCCCAGCAACCGACTCCGAGGACACGCGACGGATCACGCGCGGGGGAGGCGGACGGTGAAGGTGCTCCCCTCGCCGGGGACGCTCTCGACCGTGACGTCCCCGCCCAGCAGCCGGGCGAGCGACCGGCTCACCGACAGCCCCAGCCCCGTCCCCCCGGCCACCCGCGTCGACGCGTCGTCGACCTGACGGAACGGCTCGAAGATCACCTCGCGGTGCGCGGGCTCGATCCCGATCCCCGTGTCGCGCACGTGCAGCAGCACCGCCCCGTCCACCCCCTCGACGCCGAACGACACGCTTCCCGCGGCGGTGAACTTGACCGCGTTCCCCAGCAGGTTCACCAGGATCTGCCGCAGCTTTCGCGGGTCGGTGACCACGGTGGCCGGCTCGACGCGCTCGGGAAGATGGACGGCGAGCCCCTTGACGGCGGCCAGCGGCTCGATGATGGCGCCCACCTCGCCCGCCAGCGCCGCCAGGTCGACCGCCTCGAGCTCGATCGTCTCGCGCCCCGCCTCGAGCCGGCTGTACGCCAGGATCTCCTCGATGATCGACAGCAGGTGCCGCGCCGCCAGGAGGATCCGCTCGACCTGCGCCCGCGCCCGCTCGGGGATCGGCTCGGGGATCCCCAGCAGCAGCAGGTCGGCGTACCCGGTGACGGCGTTCAGCGGCGTCCGCAGCTCGTGGCTCATGGTGGCCAGGAACCCCGCCTTGGCGCGGTTGGCGGCCAGCGCCTCGCCGTAGAGGCGCGCGTTCTCGATGGCGACCGCCGCCCGGTGCGCCAGCTCGCGCGCCAGCGGGAGGTCGTCGGCGGTGTAGCGCCGCCCCGACTCGTCGCCGTAGACCAGGCTCAGCACCCCGAAGGTCCGCCCGGCCACGGTGAGCGGCACCGAGATGTGCGAGCGGAACGCCACCGCGCGGTAGATGGCCCGGTGCTCCTCGTCGCGGGCGGCCGCGTCGAGGAGCCCGTCGGGGATCTCGAAGACGACCTCGGGCTCGCCGGTGCGGAGGACGTTGGCGGTGCCGTACGGGGCGTCGGGGTCGATGGGGTAGCGGCGCATGACCTCGAAGGCCCACTCCACCTTCGCCGGGTCGGCGTGCCCGGCGGCGAGGAGGCGGATAGCGCCGGTGTCGTCCTGCGTCTCGACGAAGCACCAGTCGGCGAGCGCGGGGACGGCGAGCTGGGCCACGGTGCGGACCGTCTCGCGGAAGTCGAGGGAGGAGGCGAGGCGGGAGGAGGCCTCGGCGAGGAGCTCGATCCGCCGCCGCGACGCGTCGGCGCTGCGGGAGGCGGCCACCAGCCCTTCGTTGGCGGTGCGGAGCTCGGCGGCCAGGCTCCGCGACTCCTCGACCTGGGCGCGGAGGACCATGGCCTGCTCGGCGAGGCGGCGGGCGAGGTCGGCGCCCTCGGCGGCGCGGGCCTCGGCCTCGGCGCGGGCCTCGGCCAGCTCGCGCTCGGCGCGGTGGCGGGCGGTGACGTCGGTGACGTGGGCCACGACGCCGTAGACCGCCCCGTCGGCGCCCACCAGCGGCTGGTAGACGAAGTCGATGACGTGGGGCTCGGCGGCGCCGTCGCCGTCGTCGTCCCAGGCGGCGTCGACGCCGGTGCCGACGTGGGGGCGCCCGCTCCGGTAGACGTCCTCGAGGAGGCGGTCGAACCCCTGCGCGGCCAGCTCGGGGAGGGCGTCGCGGAAGGGGCGCCCCAGGAGGTCGCGCCCGCCCACGAACCGGTGGTAGGCGTCGCTGGCGGCGACGACGACGAGCTCGGGGCCCTCGTAGACGGCGACGGCGGCGGGGAGCTGGGCGAGGACGCGGCGGAGGCGCTCGCGCTCGCTCTCGCGGGCGGCCTCGGCGCGCTTGCGGCCGGTGACGTCCTGCATGGCGCCGATCATCCGCACCGGGCGCCCGTCGTCGCCGCGGAGGAGGTAGCCGCGGTCGAGGACGTGGGCCCACTCGCCGCCCGCGCGGAGGAAGCGGTACTCGGCGCTCCACTGGGCGGCGCGGAGGCGGATGGCCTCGTGGATGCCGAGGACGACGCGGTCGCGGTCGTCGGGGTGGATGTGCCCGTACCACCAGCGGGCGGTGGGCTCGACGTCCGCGGGGGCGTGCCCCATCACCTCCTCGATGGCCTCGTTCCAGCGGACGCGGTTGGTGGCGAGGTCCCAGTCCCACACCACGTCGCGGGTGGCGCGCATCACCAGCCGGTAGCGCTCCTCGCGCTCGCGGAGGGCGTCGCTGGCGGCGCGGAGGTCGGTGATGTCGATGCAGGAGCCGACGTACCCCAGGAAGGCGCCGGCGTCGTCGTAGCGGGGGATGCCGTGGTCGAGGACCCAGCGGTACGCCCCGTCGGCGCGGCGCATCCGGAACTCCATCCGGAACTCGCGGCGCGCCTCGAAGGCGGCGGAGCAGTGCTCCACCGCCCGGGGGAGGTCGTCGGGGTGGAGGGCGCGCGTCCACCCCGTCCCCAGCTCCTCCTCCAGCGTCCGCCCGGTGAACTGGAGCCAGGGGCGGTTGAAGTAGGTCCCCAGGTTCTGGGGGTCCGAGAGCCAGATCATCACCGGCGCGGTGTCGGCCAGCGCGCGGAAGCGGGCCTCGCTCTCGCGGACGGCCGCCTCGGCGCGGCGCTCGGCGCCGACGTCGCGGGCGTAGACGGCGAGCCCGTCGGGGGTGGGGAAGGCGCGGAGCTCCATCGGCGCGCCCCCTTCGGCGAGGGGGTGGTGGAGCTCGACGACGACCCCCTCGCGCGCGGCGCGGCGGAGGGCGCGCTCGGCCTCGCCCCCGGCGAGGGCGGGGAAGCGCTCCCAGAGGGGGTGCCCCAGGAGCTCGCCGCGGGGGCGGCCGGCCAGGGTGGCGGCCACGGGGTTGACGTAGGTGAGGCGCCACGCGCCGTCGAGCGCCACGAAGGCGTCGGCGGCGTGCTCGAGGATGTCGAGCCCGCCCGTGCCCCCGTCCCCGTGGGGGGTGGAGGGAGCGCCTGCGTCGGGGGGGCGGCTCATGGGCGGGGCGGGCGGGGGGCCGGCCGCGAGGGGGCGGCGCGCCTACTCGGCGGCGGCGGCGGCGCGGGCGAGCTGGCGCTCGACCTCCTGCACCACGCGGCTGGGCTCGACGGGCTTGGAGAGGTAGGCGTCGCACCCGGCCTCGACGGCGCGGGCGCGGTCTTCGGCCATGGCGTGGGCGGTGAGCGCGACCACGGGGATGGCGGCGGTGGAGGGCTCGGCCTTGATGAGGCGGGTGGCCTCCCACCCGTCCATCCCCGGCATGGTGACGTCCATGAGAATGACCGCGGGCTGCAGCTCGCGCGCGAGCCGCACCCCCGTCTCGCCGTCGACGGCCTCGGCCACCTGGTAGCCGTGGTGGCGGAGGATGGTGGTGTAGATGTCGCGGTTGTCCGCGTTGTCCTCGACGAGGAGGATGAGCGTCGCCATGCGTGCCTGGATGTCCGGGTGGGCCGGGCCGGCCGATCGGTCGATGAAGGCCTCTCCGCGGTCCAATGCAAGAACCGGGCGGGGGCGGGAGCGTGGTTGTCGGTGTTGCGGGGGTGATACCCCGGTGGGCGGGGGGGGGTTCGGCGGGGAGTGCGGGAGTGCGTTGGTGCGGGAGTGCGTTGGGGGTGGCGTGGGGCGACGGGTGGGGGTGCGTGGCGCCGGCGTCGTGGGGGGGGGGGGGGGGGGGGGGGGGGGGGGGCG